>JAPLGV010000163.1 GCA_026389975.1 Chloroflexota bacterium | reverse complement strand
GGTTTTCATTTAGAAATCTCCTTTTTTATTCACAATCAGGCACAGCTTTAATGTCCGCTTCAATACGTGCCCTTAATTTAGGGCTGGTGCTTGATTGGTATTTTGGCATGTTTACAACCCATACTACAGTTGTGTCGACAGTCGTAGTGTACTTTGACAGTCTGTCTGTCAAAGCGGTAATTGTGGAAATGGATTTGCTACTTGAGTTCTTCGTAACGCTGTCGGAGAAGGGAAGTGTCCATGGCGGCTCCAGGCTCAGGGTCCGGGAAGAAACGTAACAATCTCATTATATTCTGGAATTGGGTACTTGACAAAGTAGTACATATGTTCTATACTATGCAAAGAAATATAGTACAAACGTTCTATTTCGACTAAGGAGGTCGTCATGAACACAATGAACACAAGTTATCGAAACAGCCGAGGGATCACCTCAATGCTCAAAGGTTTTACCATCCGGCGCGGGCTGGCCTGGGGCGTCATCATTATCGGCGCACTACTGGCTTTCGAGATGTTCAACTACAGCACCACTCAGTTTGCTTTGAATGATGTGCTGGGTGATGTAAAATTTGCCGGTATCCGCTGGGCAACGATCCTCGCGCTGGCCTTCTGCGGAATTGACTTTGCCGGTATCGCCCGCCTGTTTACCCCGGAGCAGGGACGGGACGAGCCTGCTGAAGTCTGGTACCTGTTCGGGGCCTGGCTCCTGGCGGCGGCGATGAACGCGACCCTCACCTGGTGGGGTGTGGCGGTTGCCATCTCCAGCCATGCCAACCTGAGCAGCGAGGTCATCAGCAGCACCACATTGACCAAGATCGTGCCGGTCTTCGTCGCCATCATGGTCTGGCTCATCCGCGTCCTGATCATCGGAACTTTCTCGGTCAAAGGGGAGAAATTGTTCAGCCAGGCTGAAACCCGCAACTCCTCCCGTAGTCCCGGTTCCAGCACGGGGCAGCGCCTGCCGGCCCTCCAGCCAGCCAGTTCGCTGAACTCGCACCCACGTCCAGCCAGCATCTCTCCATTCCGACCGGCGAGCAAGGTGGCGCGGCCCGAATCGAACTACCCCCGTGTGGTAGTCCCGGTTCCCGCACGGGGTTCCGAACCGACTTATCCCAACCTATCCATGCAGAGCAAATCGGTGCGTGAAGCGGAGTACGTGGATACCCCGCGTAATTCCTAGTCCATTATTCCTGGAAGCATGTCATCCCGACACTCCGCTCCTCTTACTGCACAGGCAGCCATCTCCTTTGGAGGCGGCTGCCTGTCTGGATACCTGCTCCCGCCGCTGGCAGTGGTCTGTGTTGGCGCTGTGCTGATGTTTTTTGCGCTTGGCTCGACGAACCTTCCCGTCTCGGCGGAAATTCCGGACCAGGCCGCGGAAATTCAAATCTCGTCCGTTTTCACGCCCGAAGTGCAATATTGGGCTGGCAGGATCCAGGACTGGGCCGCTGCAGTGGGGCTGGACCCGAATCTGGTCGCCACCGTGATGCAGATCGAGTCTTGCGGCGACCCGCGTGCCGGTTCCCGCGCCGGGGCGATGGGACTGTTCCAGGTGATGCCTTATCACTTCACCGCCAGCGATGACCCTTACGCCCCCGATACGAACGCCTTGCGCGGCCTGGACTATCTCAGGCGGTCACTGGAAACGGCCCACGGCGACCCGCGCCTGGCCTTGGCCGGTTACAACGGCGGGATCGGCGTGATCGACCGGTCAGAGTTTGACTGGGCGGCGGAGACACAGCGTTATGCATACTGGGGGAGTGGGATTTATGCCGAGGCTTCCAGCGGAGCGAGCGAGAGTCTGCGCTTGCAGGAATGGCTGACGACGAGCGGAGTGTCCCTGTGCAGGCAGGCTCACGACCGGTTGGGGATTAATCCTTAGTGGTGGCTTCCGTGGTAGTCCCGGTTCCAGCACGGGGCGTGGTAGTCCCGGTTCCAGCACGGGGCGTGGTAGTCCCGGTTCTCCCGGTTCCCGCACGGGGCATGGTAGTCCCGGTTCCAGCACGGGGCGTGGTAGTCCCGGTTCCAGCACGGGGCATGGGCAGGTAGATGCAGAATGTGGTGCCCTTGCCTTCCGTCGAATCGACTTCGATCTGTCCCCCGTGATGGTTGACAATCCAATAGGCAATCGAAAGCCCCAGCCCAAATCCGCCGACGAGGTAGTCCCGGTTCCCGGACGGGGCTTTGGAACGTGAGCGGGATTTTTCGGCGCGGTAGAAGCGCTCGAAGATATGTGGCAGGTCTTCGGCCGGGATACCCAAACCGGTATCGCGCACGATGAGCCGGGCGTTATCAGCGACTTTTCCCAAACTGAGAACCACCTCGCCGCCTTGCGGCGTGTATTTGATGGCATTCGCGATCAGGTTGATCAGCACCTGCTTCAACCGATCACGGTCTCCATTGATCACGATCTGGTCAATCTCGGGGAGTTTTAACTGCACCCGTTCACGCGCCAGGATGCGCATTTCTTTGAAGACTTCCAGCAGGAGCGTATCCAATTCGACCGGAGCAAAATGCAGGGGCAGTTTCCCTGATTCGGCTTGCGCCTCCAGCAGCAGGTCCCCGACGAGGCGAGTGAGGCGGTCGGCTTCGTCTTCGATGTTATCCAGGGATTCTTCATCCACCTGTTTCATGCGGCGCATCAGGTCCACGTTACCCTTGATGACGGTCAACGGGGTGCGCAGTTCGTGACTTACATCGGCCAGGAAGCGCTGTTGGGAAGTGAAGAGCTGCTCCAGCCGTCCCAGGGTATCGTTGAAGGCGGTCACCAGACGGCCCATTTCATCGTTTTCACACCGTCCCGGTGCCCTGCCGGGAGGGCCGCGTCGTAGTCCAGGTTCCCGCACGGGGCGCTGAGGGATGCGTTGGGACAGGTCATCGGCACCCGAGATGCGCAGGGCACTTTCGGTGATGTCAACCAGCGGCGAGAGCGCCTGGCCGATGAAGAACCAGGAGAGTGCCGCGGCAAAGAGTATGGCGGCCACCGCAATGACGATAATCGTCTGCACCAGAGATTGACGGGTGGTATCCACCATGGTCATACTGGCAGCCACTTGCAGGGTCCCGATCGGGCGCCCCCCCGCCTCCAGCGGGACGTTCAGGACGCGCAGGTGTACTTTCTGGATCAGGGAATTACGGTAAATGGAGCTTTTTAACTGGTAGCCAATCGGGTCGAACGGCTGGTTGATCTGACCGAGGCCAGGGGAAGAGGAGTGCAGCCGCCCGTTGTTGTCCCAGATTTGATAGTAAACAAAGGAAGTCAGGTTGAGTTTGGGCAGGGTTTCCTGGCTGAGTTCACCCGCCGGCCCGACGCGCCAGCCGAGCAGCAGGTCGTTGGCGGTTTGGAACAGGGTGGTATCCACCTGGGTTACCAGCAGGATGTTGACCAGGGAATAGAGCAGGACGCCGAAAATCAGCAGGATTCCCCCGGTAAGTGCTGAGTATAAGATTGTCAGGCGTAAACGCAGGGACATTAAGGGTTCTCGCGCAGGACATAGCCCACGCTGCGGACGGTATGGATCAAGCGCGGCTCATTTTCCAATTCGAGTTTTTGCCGCAGGTAGCGGATATAGACTTCCAGTACGTTGCTCTCGCCGCCGAAATCGTAGCCCCAGACGCGGTCGAAGATAACCTCGCGTGTCAGCACCTGGCGCGGATGGCGCAGGAACAGTTCGAGCAGTTCGTACTCTTTGGCCGTCAGCGGGATGAGTCGTTTGCCGCGCGTCACCTGGCGGGAAACGCTGTCCATCGTCAGGTCGGCGAACTGGTAGACCTGGTTGCGCTCGGTCTGTGTGCGGCGCAGCAGGGCGCGCATGCGAGCGAGAAGTTCCTCAAGGTTGAACGGTTTGACCAGATAATCGTCCGCACCGGCGTCGAGACCCTGCACACGGTCCTGAACGGTATCCTTGGCGGTCAGCATCAAAATGGGCAGGCTGCCCCCCAGCCGCAGGCGGCGGCAGACCTCCAACCCGTCCATACCGGGCAGCATCCAGTCCAGGATGACCAGGTCGGGGTGATGGTCGTGCGCCTGGTTCAGGCCGGTGCGGCCATCGGTGGCAATATCCACCAGATAACCTTCATAGGCCAGCCCGCGCTGGAGCACTTTCAGGATGGCCGGGTCGTCTTCGATGATCAGAATGCGTTCGTTCATAATGCGCCTCTGCTCACAATATACCACAATCTTTTGGTAGAATGGTACTATGTCGCTCTCAAAACGAATTTTTGACCTCCTGGCAACCACGCTCGGCTTGGTTGTAATCCTGCCGCTTCTGCTGGTCATCAGCCTGTTAGTCTGGATTTTCCTCGGAACCCCCGTCCTGTTCCTCCAGCCGCGCCCCGGCTACAAGTGCCGACCGTTCATCCCCTATAAATTCCGGACGATGACGGACCGCTGCGGGCCAGACGGGAACCTGCTGCCGGACGCCGAGCGTTTGACTCCCTTCGGGCGTTTTCTCCGCTCCACCAGCCTGGACGACCTGCCCCAGCTCTGGAACGTGTTGCGCGGAGAAATGAGCCTGGTGGGACCGCGTCCGCTGCTGATGCGCTACCTGGAACGTTACACCCCGGAGCAGATGCGCCGGCACGATGTGCTGCCCGGCATCACCGGCTGGGCGCAAATCCACGGGCGCAATGCCCTGGACTGGGACGAAAAATTCCGCCTGGACGTGTGGTACGTGGATCACCGGTCATTCTGGCTGGACATCAAGATTTTGTTCCTGACAGCATGGAAGGTATTCAAGCGTGAAGGCATCAGCCAGCCTGGTCACGTCACCGCGGAGGAATTCAAGGGGAACGGGTAGGGGTGGTTTTCACAAGAATAGTTACCAAAACCCGTTTTCTGTGTCGTTGCGAGGGCTGGATGTTCTTTCCAGCCCGAAGCAATCTCCTTCACGGCCAG
>JAPLGV010000298.1 GCA_026389975.1 Chloroflexota bacterium | reverse complement strand
TCCGGGGCGCGGCGGACCGGTGCCTGGGGCCAACGACGGGGCTTCGGGTGTTGCCATTCTGCTGGAACTGGCGCGTACGCTCTCATCTGACAGCGTCCCGGTCTGGCTGGTCTTTTTTGACGCCGAAGATAATGGCGGGCTGGATAACCGTCAATGGATCATGGGCTCGCGAGCATTTGTCGCCACCTTGACGGAAAAACCGCAAGCAGCCGTCATTGTGGATATGGTCGGTGACGCAGATTTGAATATTTACATCGAACGTAATTCAGACGCCGCACTAACGGTGGAAATCTGGGCACAGGCCGCCGCGTTGGGGTATGGGAATAATTTCATTGCGACGCCAAAATACGATATGATTGATGATCACACCCCGTTTCTGGAGGCAGGCATCCCGGCAGTAGATATTATTGATTTTGATTACCCTTACTGGCATACTTCTGCCGACACTGCGGATAAGGTCTCTGCACAAAGCCTGCAAGCCGTGGGCGAGACGCTGTTGGCATGGATCGAATCGCAAAAATAGATTGTCAAAATTACAACCTGCCTTTCCCATATGCTGCTCCCTATCCGCAGCGAGTCGCCAGACCCCAAAATTTGCGAAGTTATTTGGTGTGGAAACCAAAACCGATCAATAATTCACAAATGAAACCTGCAAAGCAAAAAGAAAAGCCCGCGAGAGAGATTTAAAGTCGCCCGCGTTCCTTGTCACTTCGCGGTTAATATTGTGACCAGCCTTAGGACGAACGGAGCTTGCACCAGAGTACTGCGTCCCGTCCCGCAAGAGATTCGGGATGATATACTGGAACCGGGACTACCACGCAAATATCCGAACTAAAATCAAGTTATTTCGGAGCCTTTCGATACGAGAAAGTTCATAAATTAATGAGTCCACTGCAAAAAAGTCTTTAACACGAAAGGCACGACGTACACAAAGGATAAGTGATAAAGGCTTTTCCTTCGTGTCCCTTCGTGACCTTCGTGTTTAGATGGTTTTTGCAGTAGAGTCATTTATGGAAGGAGTAGTAAATGCCAAAGAAAAACCTCACACCGACCACCCCGCCGCGTGAACGTGCCTTTCTGGTTGGCGTGGAAGTGCACGGGCAGAGTCATCTTCTGACGCTCGAAGATTCTCTCACTGAACTTTCCCTGTTATGCGATACTGCCGGGCTGGAAGTAGTTGGTGAACTTACCCAGAAAATGGACCGTCCCAACCCGGTGACCTTTATCGGGTCCGGGAAGGTGGAGGAGCTCAAAGCCCTGGCCGAGGATTCCCTGGCGCAGGTGATTGTCTTCGACAACGAACTCTCTCCGCGTCATCAGCGCGAGCTCGAAAAGCACATCGGCGAGAACGTGCGCATCCTCGACCGGACAGCGGTCATTCTGGATATTTTCGCCCAGCACGCTCACACCAGCGAGGGCCAGTTGCAGGTCAAACTGGCACAGTCCGAATATTTTCTGCCGCGCTTGACCGGCCAGTGGACGCACCTGGCCCGGCAGGCAGGCGGCGGCGCAGGACGTTCCGGCTCAGTAGGCGGCGTGGGCCTGCGCGGTCCCGGTGAAACCCAGTTGGAAGTGGACCGGCGCGCCGTCCGACATGAGATCGCCCATCTCAAGGATGAGCTCGAAAAAGTGCGCGCCCGCCGCATGCGCCACCGCCTCCAACGCAAACGCAGCCGTATCCCGGCCGTGGTACTCGTCGGCTACACCAATGCCGGAAAATCCACCCTGCTCAACAGGTTGGCAAAGTCGGATATTTACGTAGCTGACCATTTGTTTGCCACGCTCGATCCGACTACCCGCCGTGTCGAACTCTCTGGCGGTTATCAGGCGATATTTACCGATACCGTCGGCTTCATCCAAAAACTCCCCACCACGCTGGTGGCCGCCTTCCGCGCCACATTGGAGGAAATTGCAGAAGCAGACCTGCTTTTGCATGTGGTGGATATTTCGCACCCGAATGCCATGAACCAGGCCGAAGCTGTCCACGAGACGCTGGAGGAAATCGAAGCGGAACACGTTCCGGTCATCACCGTTCTGAACAAGATTGACCTCTTATCGGACCCGGCAGCCGCCCGCAGCGCGCTGAAACATTTCCCGCAAGCCGTCGCCATTTCCGCCCGCAGCGGCGAAGGGATCGGTGACCTGCTCGGCATGCTACGCAGTACACTGTACGAAACCTTTACCCCCATTCTGGTCCGTCTGCCCTATCAGCAGGGACAACTCATCTCGCTTTTCCACGAATTCGGTCAGGTTGAACGCCTGGAACACGGACGGAAAGGTGTGCTGATACAGGGACGCATTCCAGGACGGCTGGTGGCCCAGTTCAAACCCTGGCAGGTGAAACCGGGTGGGAAAGAAAAGGAGGAAGAAGAATAAAACCCCCACCTTTTCATATGAGATGGGGGTTTATCCGTTCAGATTTTCGGTCCCGCCGCAATCAATTCCTTCGGTGTGTCTGTTTCAAACTTCTTCATGTTATCAATAAAGCGGGATGCCAGTTGCTTGTACTTCTTCCAGTATTCGGTCTCTTTCTGCCAGGAGCGGGAGGGGTACATTACATCTTCGGGAACTTCCGGGCAAGTCTTCGGGACTTCAAAGCCGAATACCGGATCGGTATAGAATTCCACTTTTTCCAGCGAACCGTTCAGGACAGCAGTGAGCAAGTTGCGAGTATGGCGGATGCTGATGCGGTTGCCCACCCCATACGGTCCGCCCACCCAGCCAGTATTGACCAGCCAGCATTTGACATCGTAGCGTTCAATCTTGCGCCGCAGAAGCTCGGCATAGTAAGCCGGCTTGTGAACCATGAACGGCCCGCCAAAGCAGGCGCTGAAGGTGATTTCCGGTTCATCTCGCAAGCCGACTTCCGTCCCGGCAATCTTGGAGGTGTAGCCGGAGATAAAATGGTACATGGCCTGTTCGACGGTCAGTCGCGCAATCGGGGGCATCACACCGGAGGCATCACACGTCAGGAAAATAATGTTTTTGGGATGCCCGCCGCGCTTATCGGGGATGGCGTTCTCGATATAGGTCAGCGGATAAGCAGCGCGCGTATTCTCGGTAAGGGAAGAATCATCCAGGTCGATGAAACGAGTCACGGGGTCATAAACCACATTTTCGAGCACCGTCCCGAAGCGGCGGGTGCAGCCATAAATTTGCGGTTCGGCAGTCGGTGAGAGTTCGATGACCTTGGCATAGCAACCGTCCTCGAAATTGAACACACCATTGTCAGACCAGCCGTGTTCGTCATCGCCAATCAGACCCCGGTTCGGGTCCGCGGAAAGGGTTGTTTTCCCCGTCCCTGAAAGACCGAAGAAGAGCGCCACATCGCCATCTTTGCCCACATTGGCCGAGCAGTGCATGGTCATCACGCCATCCCGCAATGGCAGCAGGTAGTTCAAGAGGGTAAAGACCGATTTCTTGATCTCGCCGCCATAACCAGTGTTGCCGATGATGCATAATTTCTGGGCGAAGTTGAGTACGATGAAGGTTTCGGTGGGCGTCTGGTCAATCTGCGGAAAAGCTTTGAAGCCAGGAGCCGAAATGACGGTAAATTCCGGCGCAAATCGGCGGTACTCTTCCGTTGTCTCGGGTTTGATGAACATGTTGCGAGCAAACAGGCTATGCCATGCTGCCTCAGTGATAACACGTACCGGTAAACGGTAATTGGGGTCTGCGCCGCCGTAGCAATCCTGGACGAAGACATCGCGCCCCTGCAAATAGCCCTGGAGACGGGCGAACAGTTCGTCGAACTTCTCCGGGTTGAACGGCCGATTATACTGACCCCACCAAATATTTTCCTCAGTTGTGGCTTCGCGGACCACGAACTTGTCGCTGGCTGCCCGGGCAGTGTGCTTGCCGGTGTTGACCACGATTGGCCCCTGATGCGAGATACTGCCCTCGCCGCGAAAAATCACTTCTTCGTACAAGGCTTCGGTTGGCAGATTCCAGTAAACTTTGTGCAAGTTGCTCAAGCCGAGATAATCCAAACCGTAGTCGGCCCGGATGGCCGCGGCCTGTCCTTCGGCGGGAGTTTTAATATTCAAAATATTATTCATTACTCACTCTCCATCACT
>JAPLGV010000463.1 GCA_026389975.1 Chloroflexota bacterium | reverse complement strand
AGTTCTACCCCGTCACGATGGCCGAACTATCCCTGCACCTGAACATCACCCGGCAGACCGCTCTCGTCCTGACCACGCGCGGCAACAACGTGGATATTGCCGGATTGCCCGCCCTGCTCGAAAGTCAAGCCGGGTACATCGGCATTATCGGCTCGCGCAAACGCTGGTCTGAGACGATGAAAAGCCTCAACGAAGCCGGGATATCCGACGAGCAGTTGAAACGCGTCCATTCGCCCATCGGACTGGGGATCGGAGCCGAAACGCCGGAAGAGATAGCCGTCAGCATCATGGCCGAAGTACTCATGCTGCGCGGCGGCGGGTCCGGGAAGCAGATGCAGGAACCGCGCTGACCCTCCCACCCAACCAACGCATGTTCCACGGCGGCATCCGGTCCGCGGCGTTAGCGGACCAACTTTCAGCGCGCTTCAACGACCGGCAGCACCGCGTAAGCACCCAGATCCAGGGTGAGGCGGCGCTGGTGCAGATTGGCTCGAAGCACGGCACCCCGGTCACTGTCCACATTTCCGATACTGAGGGCGGCGTCCTGGTCACCATGAGCCGCGACCGCGACTGGCTCGATCGGGTGGCCGATTCCAGCGAGTTGATCGAGCGCGCCGCCTCCAGCCCGCTCTCTCTGTTGGCGCTCGTACCGGACGTGATTGGCGAGATGAAACAGGGAAACCTCGCCCCGCTTATTTGGGATGCCATCAACGATCTGTGCGCCCTGACACGCTCCCTAGCTGGGGAGGAAAAAGCCCCTCGCAATCCAAAAGTTTGCCAGTATTGCGGCATGTCCAACGACCCGGAAATGGAGGAATGTGTCGCCTGCGGCGCCGCCCTCCCCACGGACCTGCCACGGGTCTGCCAAAAATGTGGACGCGGCCACACCTCCGACGCCTTGTTCTGCCAGGCCTGCGGGACGCGTCTGGTGGAAGGGTAAGAAAGAAAATATGAACGTTGTCCTTGTACTTCAGGAAAACGGGATGTATGCAACGCTGGTGGACATCCTGGGAGGGTTCGCCTTCGCGGCAGTCGTACAGCTCATCGTCATGGAGAAAAAAGGAAAACTCATCACTGCTGCCACCATCCTGTTTTCCATTGCAACATTTATGTTTTTACTGGCACTGCTCGTTTTCGTTTTAAGTTACACCGTCGTCGCGGAAACGAATTTAACCTTCTACGCCTTTCGGAATTTTGGCGCCTACGCGCTGTTCGACACGTATGGTGCGGTCTTCGTCCTGTTAACCGGGATCGGACTGGCCGGTTGGATCCGCTCCAAAGCAACCGGGATTGCCACGACCAGCCTGACATTATTTTTTTTCCTGCTTGAGTGGTGCTACAATTATCTTCGCATTCAACGTCCTTGGAACCGTATTGAAATAATACTTTTTGGGGATAACGGCGTAGATTAAACAGGATAAAATAGCTTGTATCAATAACCCGCATCGAATATAATGAATTAGTTCATCATAAAAGGAGAGACAAAATGGCTCGTATCTTTGATGTTATTGAATATGCAAACGAAATGACGGACGAACTCGTTCATCGTTTCCCTGATGACGGCACGACCGGCGATTATCGCCTCGGTTCCAATATCATCGTGCGCACCGGTCAAAGCGTGGTCTTCTTCCGCGATGGTCTGGCGCTGGATGTGTTTGGTCCCGGGCGGCATGTCATCGCCACCGCCAACATCCCCCTGCTGACCCAGAAACTGCAGGACATTTTTACCAGCGGTAAGGGAGTGTTCCCTGCGGAAGTCTACTTCGTCTCAATGAAGGAGTTCCCTCAGCGCAAGTGGGGCACGCCGCAACCGATCCTGGTTAGCAATCCAGGCATGGGCCTGGGGGTAATGTTACTCCAGGGCTTCGGCACCTATTCATTCGAGGTCAAGGACCCGCAGCAGTTGGTGGCACAGATTGTCGGCAAGACGGCTTCCTACCGCATTGACCAGATCGAGGACCGCTTACGCAGCATTATGTTGTCACAATTGCAGGATACGCTGAATGAGTGGGGTGGTAAATTTAATCTGCCACAACTGCTTGCCAAGACACAAGAAATGTCTGGTTTCATCCGCTCAGAGTGTGAGGACGATTTTCAGGCTGTCGGTCTGACCCTGAAAACTTTCATCCTCGCTAACCTGAAACCGTCCGACAAATCCGCCCAGGAACTGCGTGACATGGGCATGCTCGACATGTCCACCTACACCCAGTTGCAGGCCGCGGATGCCATGCGCGACGCCGCCCAGAACCCCAGCGGCGGTGCGGGCCTGACGGCCGGTATCGGCGCCGGGATGGGCATCGGCAACCTGATGGGACAGGCCCTTCAGGGCGGGATGCAGTCCGGCCAGCAGCAGCAACAGGCTCCCTCCGGCGGCGCTCCCGCAGGCGGGGCCATGCCCGACGTGATGACCCCCGGCGAAGCGGCCGGCTTCCTGAAAGTCTCAGAGGAAGACGTGCTGGCAGCCATCCAGGATGGCAGCCTGAAAGCCAAGAAACTCGGCAATGCTTACCGTATCAGCAAAGGATCGCTGGAAGAGTTCTTGAAGAGCTAAGGATAACGTAAGACATAAAAGGAATCCGGTTTTGCCGGACTCCTTTTGATTCTTTATCATCTGACTTGCATTTTTCGTTTTATTCCAACTCCGCCAGCACGTCTGCCACCGCCTCCAGTACGTCCCCGGCCAGCACCGCAGCAGTGCTCCCCTGGACCACGGCGGCGGCCAACCCTGCCTGGGCATGCACCCAGGCCCCAAGCCGGGCCGCGTCGTAGGCCTCCAGGCCCTGGGCGCGCAGACCGGTAATCAGTCCGGCCAGCACATCCCCGGTGCCAGCATGGGCCAGAGCGGGAGTGGCCACCGGTATGGTAGTGGTGCGTCCATCCGGGGCGGCGATGACCGTAAACGCACCCTTCAACACAACCACATGTCCCCACTCTGCGGCATACTTACCCGCAATCGCCAGGCGGTCTTCTTGGATTTTCTCGACCGTAAGCCCCGTCAGCAAGGACATTTCGCCGGGGTGCGGGGTCAGGATGGCCGGGGCCGGAAGCAGCCTGAACCAATCGGGCAATTTTGCCAGCAATTTCAAACCGTCAGCGTCGAAAACGAACGGGGGCAGCGCGGCAGGTTTCTGGTCCACTTTCGATCCGGGGCTTTGAACGAAGCCCATGCGCGTATGGGAGACTTTCGCAGGCGCACCATCCAGCAAGTTCGCAATGAATTCCCTGGTCGTATCATCCAATCCCAAACCGGGACCAACCAAAAGTGAAGTAACGCGTTCCAGGTTATCTGTCAGCACATCAGCCGCGCCAGAAGCGATGGAGCCCATTTCATGCGGCAGGAGCAGCCAGATCGCTTCAGGAAAGTGACCGGCCAGGGCGGTGTGCAGCGGTGCGGGGACGGCCAATTTTACCAAGCCAGCGCCAATGCGGTAAGCGGCCTTGCCTGCCAGCAGGGCCGCGCCGGTGTAATTGACGGAACCGGCCACAACCAGCACCGTGCCGAATGTTCCCTTATGGGCATCTGTCGGACGTTCTGGGAGAAGGAAGGTGGCCAGGGTATCGTTGGCTACTTCATTTTTGATCGCCTGCCAGGACTTCAACTCGTTGAGAAGACCAATATCCACAACGCGTAATTCGCCGATCAAATCATAGGCCGGGAGTTTGAGCAAGCCTTGTTTAACTGCCGCCAGTGTAACAGTAGCGTCAGCAGGGATGCATTCTTCGGCAACCTCGCCGGTATCGCAATCCACACCAGATGGGCAGTCCACGGCAACGATAAGGGGCTGCCATTCAATCGATTCAAGGATGGTTTTTACCGCGCCAAGCACCTTGCCGATATCAGGTTTCAGGGGTAGTTTGAAACCCGTGCCCAGAACGCCATCCAGAACTACATCGGCGGTTTCCAGAAAGGCAGTCAGTTGTTGGAAATCAGAATCCTTTTCGGCCAGGTAAATCTCCCCGTCCGCATCTTCCAGCCGTTTCACCAGTGGATCGCCAGTGGCTTTGCGCTTGATGAGGTAAGCACGCGCCTTCCAGCCTTTCTCGGCCAGATGCGTCAGTGCAACGAGCGTATCGCCGCCATTGTTGCCGGTGCCGACAAAACCGAGCACCTGGATGTCTTCCTCGTCATCCTGGGCATAAGCCAACTGTAAAATTTCGCGGGACAAGTTACGCCCGGCATTTTCCATCATCATATCGTAGGTCAGGCCGTTCGCGTCGGCCTCTTGTTCGATGGAACGCATTTCAGAAATCGAGACTAGTTTCATAGCAGGGTTCTCCAATCCACGCCGCATTATATACCCATATTACAGGAATTCCCGTGATAGAGGGAAAGAGATCCCAATAAATAAAGAGCTCTGACCTGCCGTCTAACGCGGGCTGCCAAAGGGGGGTAGGCTCTTCGCGTTTGACACAGGCAGGGTAGTTCCAACATTATTTTATCATTTCCAGATATCTTGCGCCACCCACTCCAGGCCCAACTCGGCCAGTTTTTCGGGTGTCGGTTTGCCGGTCTCCGGGTCCCAGCCGCGCGCCAAATAATAAGCCAGCAGCATGGATTCCAGATCCGGGACAAAGCCCGCCACGGGACCGTCGGCCAGGGGTTCGAGCAGCGCTTTCGGAAGTTTATCGTTGAGGCGGGTTAGGCCCAGCCGATGGTTGATGGCCCTTTTTAGAGTCCAACCGCGCTCGCCGCAGGTCAGCATATCGTCCACCGACAAATCATAACCGCAAGCAGCATTGACCAGTCCCGCCACTATCTCCGGGGCGATGTTGCCAAAAATGCACATTACCAGCGAATCGCATGCGCTGCACCAATTCTGGTGATGAGCCACGTTGGCGGCTTTTTCGGCTCCGGCGTGTTTGTCGAAAAATTCCAGGCCCAGGCTCGGGTCGGCCTGGCCCCAGTCCACGAAGAAATAATCGGATTTGTTATGGCAGGCGCCGCGTGGACTGGTGGCATACACCAGCGCCATGCCCGAGACGCCGCGCGGGTCGTGGTAGGCCACTTCCAGCCCGTTGACCTGCACGGCTTCCTCCTCCGCGCCGAAATGGGCGGCAAAGCGGCGCGAGCCTTGCGCCATCCACTCGCCTATGCCTTCGCGCCGCGCCATCAGATGCAGGAGTTGGGCTGCCGCGAAAGGATCACCCCAGTGCAAGGAAAAGCCGGCCTCGGCCTCGCCAATTACACCCAGTTCAAACAGGTAATAGGCCAACCCGACCGTGTTGGATGCGCTGATGGTGTCCATGCCATAGCGGTCGCAAATCTCGTTCAGGCGCACGATCTCTTCCAGGTTGTCGTTCAAGATGTTTGGTCCGAAACCCACCACCGTCTCGTACTCTGGCCCCTTGCGCTTCACACCGTCGCCCAGGTTCACCACCCGCCCGCAGGCGATCACGCAGGCATGGCAGGCGCTGACGCCCGTCAGAATTGTTTCAGCCATCGTGGAGCCGGAGACCTTATCCACGTTCTCCATCGTGCCCTGGTGGTAATACTTCTTCGGCATGCTGCCGAGATAGTCGGCATAGTCGGCCACGCCGGCTGTGCCCAGGTCGTGCGTCACCTGGGAGATATTATCGGCCTTGAGCGCCCGGTTAGCCTGGCTCCGCAGTGGGGCGTAGGCCTCGGGCTGCGCAAGCGGGATTTTCTGCGTTCCTTTGACAGCGATCGCCTTGAGATTCTTCGACCCGGCCACCGCCCCCAACCCGGTGCGTCCCGCCGTCCGCCCGTGGTCACAAAACAAACCGGCGAACAGGACGCTGTTCTCGCCAGCCGGTCCGATGGTCAGGACATGCGCGCCAGGAACGACAATCTCACTTTTGATGATTTCCTGTGATTCGTAGGTGTCCTTGCCCCATACGTCCTTTGCATCCCGGACCTCGAGCCGGCCATTGTTTAACCAGAGGTAAACCGGACTGTCAGCTTTTCCCGTGATCCACAACCCGTCATAGCCACAAAAACGAAGCTCGGGACCCCAGAACCCTCCGCAGTTTGACTCGGCCCACAGTCCCGTCGCCGGGGATTTTCCGCAGACAACGAAGCGTCCCACCGCCGGGCCGGCGGTGCCGGTGAGGGGACCGTTCAGGAAGAGCAGCGACGCTTCGGGCGAGACAGGGTCGAGGTTCCGCGTGAGCACGGGATAGAGCAGGCGCGCTGCCAGCGAGGCGCCGCCAAGATAGTCCCGCTCCCATTCAGCTGGGATAACATACTCTGATGTTTCCCCGGTGGTCAGATTAACTTTGAGTATCGGTTGCATGGTCAGGAAAGGATTTCGGTGGTGACTTCACGTGCGCAGCGGACGAAATCCAGCACAGTCGGCACATTGCGCATCATGTAGGCCATGCTCCCATGCACCTGCAACTTGCGGGTCATCATGGCGGTCATTGGGTCGAGACCACCTTTCATAATGCGGGAAATGTTATCGTAGGTCGCCGTCAAAACAAACTTTGGCTTGACGCTGGAAAGGTCTTTCAGGATTTCCGTTTTTCGGCACTTGCCATGCCACAGATCCAAATAGTAGAGCAGTTGCTCAGTCAGAGGCCCGCTCGGCTCGATGACAACACACATGTCGCCCTCCCAGTTCCTGGCAATCTGGGCATATTTAGTATCGCTGTTCAATTTTTTGCTGAGGCCTTCCAACCATTCAATGGACGGGAATATAGTTGCCATTCGTCCCTCCGCGAAATAAGTTAATAGGATTATATCAAATTACCGTGCATAAACCGGTGGTTCAAATTAGCAATATAACCGACGCTGTGCCAGTATATAAATGGTGGTTTATCATGGCGTTGTCCAAAGACCCTTTTTTCTCGTCATCAGGTTAAACTGGCTGGTAGTAAAGAAATAATTGGTATCATCAAATTGGCCCACACCTCTTGTCATAATTCGAAAATTGGTCTATGCTTATATCATCAAAGGAGACAGGCACATATCCTGAACTCCATCATCAGAAACGGCCATTTCCAAATTTCAAAAGGAGAGAGAAGAGATGAAAAAATTTACATTTGTACTGAGTGTTCTGGTTCTCGCCAGCCTTGTGCTGACAGCCTGCGCTCCCAAGACAACCACAGAAAGCGGCAATCACATGGCCGGCCTGCCCGATCTGGGCGGGAAAACGATCACGGTGGCAGTTGAAAATGCTTACCCGCCCTTCAACACGATTGACGCGACATCCGGCGCAGGTGTGGGCTGGGACTATGACACCGTCCGCGAAATATGCAAACGCATCAACTGTGTACCAGATTTCAAACAGGCCGCTTGGGATGGTATCTTCCCGGCCATGGCCGCAGGTGAATATGACATGCTCGCCGATGGTGTCACTTTTACTATGGATCGCGCCTGGACCGTTGATTTCTCGATCCCGTACGTAATTATCGGCCAGGTTCTCTTGACGCGGGAGGCTGAAACTCGCCTGTTGGCCGACTTCCAGGCCGACCCGAATTTAATAATCGGCACCCAGATTGGCACAACCAATGAGATTGTTGCCAAAGCGACCTTTGCTGATCGGGAGATCCAGTCCTTTGAAGATTTTGGTGGGGCCGTACTCGCCCTGATTGCCGGTGATATTGATGCAATCGTTATTGATAATGTATCAGCAACTGGCTATATCCAGGCAAACGCGGGCAAAATCAAAATTGCAGACCAGATCACTTCTGATGAAATGCTGGCCTTCGTTTTCCCGCCCGGCAGTGACTTGCTTCAGCCGGTAAATGCTGCCCTGCGTTCAATGCACGAGGAAAAAGACGGCACGCTCGATCAAATAAACAAGAAGTGGAGCCTGTCCAAGTAATTTCAATATAGCCGTTTCTGATGCCGTGGGATGGGGCACGAGCCCCCATCCCACATCCCTTTTTCATTAGGAGGCCAGACATGCAACTGTCCGCTGAAGATAAACTACCCCGCAAACCGGGGAGCTTGCCAGCAAACTGGAACCTCAAAAAGTGGCCCTGGTGGGCAATAATGCTTGTCGCAACTGGTATATTTCTAATCTATCTGATTTTAGCTACGCCCAACTATCATGAAACATTCGTTTACTTATCCCAGGGTGTCTTCACCACGCTGCGGATCACTATCTTTTCGTATTTGATCGCGACAGTTATTGGCCTTTTCGTAGGGCTGGCGCGCGTCTCGAAAAACATCATCCTTTTCAACGTTTCAACACTCTATATAGAGACCGTACGCGGCGTCCCGATGGTTGTGCTGATCTTGTATATTGCTTTTGCGCTGATCCCGATATTTGTGCAGTTGATAAATTCGTTCGGCACGTGGGGATTATCAATTGTTGCTGGCAGCAGTTTCTTCCAGGCATTTGCACACTTCAGCATTCGGGATTTACCCATGGAGGGGCGCGCGATTATCGCTTTAGGGATCGGATACGGTGCTTATGAGGCGGAGGTCTTTCGCGCCGGTATTCAATCCATTGACAAAGGTCAAACCGAAGCCGCCCGTTCGCTGGGCATGACGTACCTCCAGGCCATGCGCTTCATTATCCTGCCACAAGCCATCCGTCGTGTTCTCCCGCCCCTTGGCAACGACTTCATTTCGTGCCTCAAAGACTCTTCCCTGGCAACGGTCCTGGCCGTTAACGAATTGACACAATTGGGGCGGATACGCCGTTCTAGCACGTTTCGCGTACTGGAGACATTCAACGTAGTTACCTATCTTTACCTGTCCATGACGCTTGTGCTCTCGAGTGCGATACGCTTTTTGGAGCATAAGTTGAAAATCGAAGAGTAATCAAAATGAAGGGTATCAACCTCGGGGCAAGCCCCGAACCCTTTCTTCCGCCGCAAGCGGCGGGGTATTAGACCCGAAAGGGAATAAAAGCCGCCAAATGGCGGCTTTTATTTTGATGCGCTGGCGGGGACTTGAACCCCGACGCCTTGCGGCACATGCCCCTCAAGCATGCCTGTCTGCCAATTCCAGCACCAGCGCGAGCAAGGACGTATTATAATCACGTTCAACTGATTGTCAAGCACCCTATCCTGTGAAATCCCGGAGGACTTATGACTCGTATCGTCGTTGACGCGATGGGAAGTGATGACTTCCCCATACCGGATGTACTCGGCGCGGTAATGGCCGCGCGTGAATATGGCGTGGAAATTATCCTTGTCGGAGACGAATCAAAAATCGGACCTGTGCTTGCCGCGCAAAACCCCGGCACTCTCCCCATCCGCGTCGTCCATGCGCCTGAGATGCTGACGATGGAAGACAAAGGCATGGCGCTCGTTTTGAAGGCGCGCCGCCCCAACTCGAAGAACTCAATGGCCATTGGCATTGACCTGGTCAAAAACGGCCAGGCGGAGGCATTCGTTACGGCCGGCAATACCGGCGCGGCGTCCGTGACCGCTTACTTCCGGCTGGGCACCATCCCCGGCGTGGACCGCCCCGGCCTGACGCCCGTCTTCCCCACCGCCAGCGGCTCCTGCGTCGTGCTGGATGTGGGTGCCAATCCCGACTGCAAGCCCGAAAACCTGCTCCAGTTTGCCATCATGGGCAGCATCTACGCCGAAAAAGTGCGCGGCGTAACAAATCCGAAAATCGGCCTGCTGTCGAACGGCGAGGAAGCCGGGAAGGGCAACGAGTTAATCAAACACACCTATCCCTTGCTGAAAGACTCTGGCTTGAATTTCTATGGTAACATCGAAGGCAAGGAACTCATCGGCGGGAAAGTAGACGTAGCCGTGACCGACGGTTTTACCGGTAACGTTCTGCTGAAATCGTCTGAGGCGGTTGCCAAACTGCTCATGGACAAGATCAAAGAAGCCATCCAGACTGGCGGACTGCGCACCAAACTCGGCGGTCTGCTGGTCAAACCTGCGCTTAAGGGGATCAAAAAAATGATGGATCCGGCTGAAGAGGGCGCCGCGCCTCTGCTGGGCGTGAATGGCCTGGTTTTCATCGGACATGGCCGCTCAGATGCCAACGCCATTAAGAACGCCGTCCGCGTGGCGAATAATGCGGTCAAAGCAAACGTGCTGGAGTCCATCCGCACGGCCATCGAACAATCTCTCAAGAAATAGAGGCAACATGAAAGTCGTCACCAACACCAAACTGATCAAACGTAACGCCAAGATCGGCCAGTACACAAGCATAGGAGCGCTGGTTATCCTGGGCATTGGCCTGTACATTTCCTTCAAAATGCCGGATAAATTCGCTTATTCGCTCGGAGCCTTGCTGCTCGGTTTTTTCATGTCGCAAATCGGGATGTATTACGGGAATCGCTGGGGCCGCAGTCCCCGCCCCGACGAATTGATCGACAAAGGCCTGAAAGGGCTGGGACGTGAGTACACTATCTATCATTATGTCACGGCTGCCCCCCATCTGCTCGTCGGCCCGGCGGGCGTTTGGACGCTGATGCCCTACTACCAGAGCGGCATAATCGTCTACGAGAAAAAGCGCTGGAAATCAAGAGGCGGCGGATTTCTCCAGTCCTACCTGCGTCTGTTTGGCCAGGAGAACTTGGGCCGTCCTGAAATCGAGTCTGAAACCGGGATAGAGTCAATCAAGCGCTATCTGACCCGCATCCTTCCAGAGGGCAGCGAAGTCCCGCCCATTAAATCTTTATGGAATTAAAGGTTGAGGACCCGCCTCTACCGACCATTACCCCCAAAGACCTCAAAGACTTCATGCGTGAAAAAAGTAAAGAAGAACCGATTGGCGCCCTGATGCTGGATACGCTCCTCCGGGCGCTGCCAAAACCGGACCGGGAAGAATAACGTGAAAGGACGCTCAGGTCTGACGGGTTCAGGGGAAGCCCGTCAGACTTGGTTTATGGTACACTTGTTCTATGATACCCATCGTCGCCTTGGACCTCGAAACCACCGGCCTGGACTCACAGACAGATGCCATTATCGAAATTGGCGCGGTCCGGTTTGAGGGGAACCGCATCGAAGACGAGTTCACGACGCTCATTAACCCCGGAAGACACATCCCGGAGTTCATCACCGGCCTGACCGGCATCAGCGACGAGATGGTGCGCCAGGCACCGCACATTCGCGACGCACTGGAGGAACTGGCTGCTTTCATCGGCAACGCTCCCATCCTGGGGCATAACATCCAGTTTGATCTGTCCTTCTTCAAGAAATTCAAATTATTCGAACTCAACGAGAATATTGACACCTACGAACTGGCCGCGGTACTGATGCCCTCCGCCAGCCGCTATAACCTGGGCGCGCTCGGCCAACAACTCGGCATTCCCCTGCCCGCCACCCACCGTGCCCTGGACGACGCCCGCGTCACTGCGGCAGCGTTCCAAAGGCTATACGCTCAGGCCATGGAAATGCCCATCGACCTGTTGGCCGAAATCGTCCGGCATAGCGAACCCATCCAGTGGGACGGAGCCTGGGCCTTTAATCAGGCCCTGAGGTCGCGAGCGCACACGAGCGTTCAGGCAAAACGGGTGCTCGGCGAACAGGTCAGGGGTCCGCTTTTCGAGGCGAAGGAAGAGAAGCACAAGACGCCGCCATTGCAAGTCCCCAAGGAACCCGTTCCAATCGATCCGGAAGAATCGGCCTCCGTCCTGGAGCATGGCGGTCCGTTCTCACGATTCTTCGAAAGTTACGAATATCGCCCGGAGCAAGTGGAGATGCTGCGGGCAGTCGCCAATGCTCTATCCAACGGACACCACCTGATGGTCGAGGCCGGCACCGGTGTGGGCAAGTCGCTTGCCTACCTTGTCCCAGCGGCACTGTTTGCATTGCAGAACAATACCCGCGTGGTCATTTCGACCAATACCATCAACCTGCAAGACCAACTCATCAAAAAGGACATCCCCGACCTGTGCGCCGCCCTCGGCCTGGAGCAACTACCTCTGCCCGCGCCGCCTGGAACTCTTGCGCCATCGCGGCCCCGCCAACGCTGACGAGATGCGCGTGCTGGCAAAGGTGCTGGTCTGGTTGCTGGATAACACCAGCGGCGACCGGACCGAGATCAACCTGACCGGTCCCTCCGAGCGCGATGTGTGGGCGCATATGTCCGCCGAGGACGACGCCTGCACTAGTGAGACCTGCCTGGAACGCACTGGCGGAGCCTGCCCTTTCTTCCGCGCCAAACAAGCTTCGCTGAACGCCCACCTCCTGATTGTCAACCACGCTTTGTTGCTGACCGATGTGGCCGTCGGCAACCGCGTCTTGCCAGAATATGAGCATGTCATCGTAGATGAAGGTCACCACCTGGAAGCTGCCACCACCGATGCCCTTTCTTTCCGCCTGACCAAGTTTGATATGGAACGCCTGATCCGCGAAGCCGGCGGCTCCAGTTCCGGTATTTTGGGGCATTCGCTCGCTGCCACGCGCAACCAGATCCGCCCGTCGGATTTTGCGCTGTTGAACCAAAAAGTTGAGCGTGCCACTGATTTAATCTTTCGTCTGCAGGAACAAACGCGTCTCTTCTTTGATGCCCTGGCTGAATTCGTTGCCTTCCAGCGCGAGGGCCAGCCCACCAGTTCCTACAGCTACCAGGAACGCATCCTGCCTTCCACGCGCACGCAGCCCGGCTGGGATGCAGTGGAAATTGCCTGGGGTGCTGCCAGCGAAACACTCGCCCTGCTCATCGCCATCCTGGGTGAAATCCAAAAAGGCGCAGCAGAACTATTTTCGGATGGCGTGGAGTCACTGGAAGATGTGATCAGCAATCTGGGCAATCTGTATCGGCGGTTGACTGAGGCCGAGAGCATGGTCGGCTCGATGATTTTCGATCCCGCTGCCGATTACGTTTATTGGGTGGAAGTCAACCCTAATAATAACCGGATGGCTTTGAACGCTGCCCCCATCCGTGTTGGCACATTAGTGGAAAAATATCTCTGGCATGAGAAGCGTTGCGTCATCCTCACCTCTGCCACGCTGACCACGCACGGCGAATTCGGCTACGTCCGCAACACCTTGTCTGCCGACGAAGCCGACGAATTGGCGCTTGGCTCTCCTTTCGACTACGAGGGCGCAGCTTTGCTTTATATTGCTAACGATATTGCGGAACCGAACGCACCGGATTACCAACGCCAACTGGACCGGACGCTCGTCCAACTCTGCAAGGCCAGCGGCGGCCGGACCCTGGTGCTGTTCACCTCCTACGCACAGTTAAAGCGTACATCGAAAAATATTAGCGGCCCCCTGGCGCAAAGCGACATCACCGTCTACGAACAGGGCGAGGGTGCCTCGCCAAACGCTTTGCTCGAGTCCTTCAAAAGCTCTGAACGCGCCGTGCTGCTTGGGACGCGTTCCTTCTGGGAAGGGGTGGACATTCCCGGCGAAGCGCTCTCGGTGCTGGTTATCGTCAAGCTGCCGTTTGCCGTCCCGTCTGACCCGCTGGTGGCGGCGCGCTCCGAGACCTTTGAGGATCCCTTCAACGAATATCACCTCCCGGAGGCCATTCTGCGCTTCCGCCAGGGCTTTGGGCGGCTCATCCGCACCCAATCAGACCGTGGCGTGGTCGCCATCCTCGACCGGCGTGTGTTGACCAAAGCCTACGGCAGGATGTTTATCGAGTCCCTGCCGCAGTGCACGCTGAGAGTGGGGGCGCTGGCGGAGTTGCCAAGCGCTACAGCAAAATGGCTTGGAATATAATAGCCACGGAGAAACGAAAATGGATCAACTCAAATACGAAAAACTTGCTGAAATCCAAGGCCGCTGGGAAGCTGAGGTGATCGAAAGTTACTTGGAAGCTCACGGCATTGATGTCGAACTTATC
>JAPLGV010000397.1:10943-13763 GCA_026389975.1 Chloroflexota bacterium | reverse complement strand
TGTACTCGGGTTGCGCCTCAGGGAGCAATGGCCGCTCATTGCATCCGATTTGTCGCGCATGCGTGTACTCCCAGCCAGCGGGGCACTGCTGGCCACCCTCGCTCTGTTGTTGCTGATGTCGGCGGGGTGGACGTTCGCCCTGCAGGCGGTCGGAGGATCCATTGGTATGTACACTGGGTTCTCTATTTATTATCGGACGAGCATTTTTCGCTACCTGCCGGGTGCGGTATGGCATCTGCCGGGGCGGGCATATCTGTGCCAGCAACAGGGCATTTCGCTGAAGATCTTCGCGCAGAGCGCCTTTCTCGAATTGTTTTTCCTGTTAGGTAGTGGCGTAATTCTGGCAGGGTGGGGAATGGCCGTGTATCTCTCCCGGCCCGAGTTCTTGGCGCTGAGCGTAGCAGCGGTGGGAGTCCTTGGCCTCGTCATTGCCTGGCCGGAGCGTTTGCTGGCCCTGGTATGGCGGCAAACGCTCCAGCCAGGCGTGATTCGCCGCCGTGTATTACTGGTCATGCTATTGGTTTATACGGCAGTCTGGTTCACATACGGCGGGGCGATTGCGTTACTACCCTATGCGCTCCCCGGAACGCAACCGCCGTCACTGCTAACGATGGTGATCACGAATACGACAGCATGGGCGGCCGGTTTTTTGTCGCTCTCTCCGGCAGGACTGGGCGTCCGGGAGCTCGGCCTGTCCGTTATGCTCGGCGCTGACTTGAGCGCGGCAGCGGTGGTGGCTAGCCTGACGCAGCGCGTGATGGAGCTGTGTCTGGAAGGGTTGCTCTGGGGAATGGCGAAACTGGTTGCATGGAATCGCTGAAATCTACAGACCAGGCAGATATCATCCGACCTGTCTGATCTGATGATAAAAAACAAACAGAGCCTCCGGGAAACCGGGGGCTCTGCTGTTTCAGATATGCTTCTCTCAGAAGCGAAATGCTTACGGGGACGGGAACCCGACAAACCCAGCCGCCGAGTCGCCGCCGGCGTACGACGTCGACGTCGTGTTGGCCTGGTCGGCAATCACGACGATGTTCTTGTTGGAGACGATCTTCACACCGCCGAGGAAACCGGTGGGAACGTGTCCGTCTGCGGTCTGGTTGAAGGTCTGGGAAGCAGCGGACATTGTCACATTGCACGGGCTACAAACCGGAGCAATGTTGCCGGAGTAAGTCATGCTCAATGTCGCAGGGGTACCATCAAGGCTCTGGACCGAAAATGTGGTGTTCCAGCCAGTCGAGTACATGTGCTCAATCAGCGGCACCACCACAGTCGTAGTTCCCTGTGAGGAAGCGAAGCCTACATACCCTTGCGCCAAATTGCCTGAACCACCCGATCCGCTATTGCTGATGTTATAGGCGACGACAACCGGTGTGTCGGACGTCACAGTGGCCGACCCGTAGTAGCTGGTTGGGAAGCTACCGCTCCAGCCGCTGGGCAGACTGCCGTAGCGGTTCAAGTACGGCGAACTAGAGGCCGATACCGGGCCGGTGAGCGAATCGCCGCTCCCGGCGAAAGTGACAGTCACATTTCCGCTACCGCCCGCGCTGACGATGGTCATGTCAGTCGCCCACGATCCCTGATCAATATAGCCGGGGAGATAGATGGGCGAGCCGGCCATGGAAGACGGGATGCCGTTGTAGGTCACCAACACACCGCCGGTCGTCTTGTATTCTTCCACGACCACCGCCACCGCATTAGTGGAGGTCACCGTCGCCGAGCCGTTGAAGCTACCCATATCGGACAGGTCAACCATGGCCATCATGTTTGGCGGCAGGTTGCTGATGGTGGTGGGCGACGGCGCGCCGCTACCGACGTAAGTGATCGTGACGGTGGTGTTGGTGGCGCCTGTGTTCTGTACCGTGATGCGTGTACTCCACACTCCCTGCCGCAGGACAATCGGCAGGTAGTTCGTGGTGGCCGGGCTTGAGACTGTACTATAGGCATCCGATGCGTAGCTGGCCCCCGTCAGGTCGTTGGCCAACGTCACCGTGCCGGCCAACTGCTGGTCGGAGCTGATTACGATGGAGCCCGCGAAGCCGGTGGGGAAGGCGGGATCCGAAACGGGGTTGTAGTAGTACGACCCGCCTGCCAGAATCGTCGGCGACGCAACTACTGTGCCCGCATCGGTGCTACAGCTGCCACCGGAGCACTGGGTATAACGCTGGATTGTGATGTTCGCTGGAGCCGAGTTGCTCAGATTGAAGAGCGTGAAGTCTGTAACCCACGACCCGAGCGGCGCAGCAAGCACGGGCATCGCCAGAACCAGAATGACGATGAGTGCCAGGTTTGTTGCCAAGAATAACTTTTTCTTCATGCCAGATCTCCTTTTGTATTGATAAAAATGGATAAGCAACGGTGTTTGTTTGCTTATCATATTTGATTACAATTCGAGAATACCAGTTCCTACTCCCTCAGTCAATAACTCTTTAGGGTTATCTATCCCGTTTTCACTTTATGGCTGGGATGAAGATCGTATATATAGCCTGATAGACCAAATGTTGTCTGGTCGGGGCGGATGCGGATGCCCGCACCCCGCCGAACGTGTGCAGGTTGGTCTCCACGACTCCTACGCCCGGCCCGTGCCATAGCTCGGTGACCGGGAATTCGAAACTCTGCCACTCGTCTCTCTGCGGAAAATACTCGAAAGCGTGGAACGTCCCGGCTTGCCCATCACCCCCGACGATGTGAATGATATCGGCAATGCTTGCAATTCCCATCGCAAAACGCGCTTCAGGCATAGGTGCGCGTGACGTCCAGGGATTCTCCTCACCAGTATCGCGTTCGGGAACATATTCTTCGTTGACGGCGAGCGCCTTC
>JAPLGV010000397.1:0-10895 GCA_026389975.1 Chloroflexota bacterium | reverse complement strand
TGCCGTTCCTCCAATCACGTAGATACTTCCCCCGGCGATTGCCGCGCCTGCGAAACCCCGCGCGGTTGGCATCGGCCATCGCTCGAACCACTTGTCCTGGTCGGGGGCGTACTCATAAACGGAAGCTAGGAATTTTTGACCGTCCCAGCCGCCAAAGACGTACAGTTGTCCCTCAAATGCGACCAGCGCATATCCGCTGAGCGCTACCGGCAGAGGCGCGTGTCTTTCCCACTGACCGCGGCGCGGGTCATAGGACTCGAGAACGTCGGTCACGCCGCCCGAGGCGAGACGACCGCCAGGAATATAAATTTTTCCCCCGATCACCGCCGCATTTATATCGGCCACCGGCACCGGCTTGGACGTGAGCATAATCCACGTATCGGCCGCCACGTCATATTGCTCCATCACGCCGGTAACGCCCTGAGCCGTTTCGCCCCCAATCGCATAAATCTGATTCTCATAGACGGCAACTGCCAGTCCACTGCGGGCGGTGGGCATAGCAGCACGCTCTTGCCAGCGCTGGATTGCGACAGGCATAGGACTGGCGACTGCAATCGTAGGAGCTTGGTACTTTGCTATCACAAAAGTAACTACCCCCACCAACAGAACTGTCACCAACGTGGCAATCCAGAAATAATGAGATCTGCTTTTTGTCTCAAGTGGCGCAGGGGTGGCAGTAGGTAACTCTTGGGTTGCAGGCACAGCCGCGGACAGATCGGCTGCCTGGGATAATCCCTCGCGGATGGCGTACACGGCCGCTTCTGTGCGCGAGGTCACGCCGATTTTGGCAAAGATGTTACGCAGATGCACTTTGACCGTGTTGGCGCTGATGAATAATTGGCGCGCGATCTCCTTATTGCTTGCGCCGCTGGCAAGCAACCGCAGAATCTCGCGTTCGCGCTCGGTTAATTCGGACGTATCTTGCATCGGGAGTCTTTTTGCATGTTGCATGCGCAATCCAAGTGTATTTATGGGATGGCTCATAATGAAATATACCACATAGCCACAGAGAACACGGAGAGAATCCACGAATATTTCTGTGCGCTCTGTGTTCCCGGAGTGAAAAACTATATTTGTCAGTCAATCAGGCATTCCCACTAAAACCCTCTACGATTTACCCGATGCGACGAACTCATTATATGGCGAGGGTCTCTTTAGCTGGGTGTTCCCAGGAAAATAATTCGCACGTTCTGTTCCGGAGTGGGCGGGTTTGTCTTTGAGGTACGATCTGTCAAAAGGAGAGATAACCACCTGTGTGCTGCGTAAATATTTGAACTCAAACCGTCGTTTTTTCCTATCTTTTTTATCCAATCCAGTTCAGAAATTTATGCAAGCAGTAAAATCCGGTTATTTTCGAGCCCTTCGATACAGGAAAATTCAGAGATTTATGCAAGAAGCAGTAAATCGGGGCACCACCATCAGGGGTTACTGTAAAATTTATCGTGGTAAGATTGACGCAAAAGCAGGCGTAGAAATATTCAATGTGCGGAATTACAGGCTTCCTCGATAGTTCTTCGAAAATGATCCAGGATTTCCAACCTGTCATCAAGCGCATGACAGATAGGTTGGTTCACCGCGGACCAGATGATAGCGGTGCCTGGGTGGATACGAATTCCGGGATTGCGTTAGGTTTTCGCCGTCTCGCCATTCTCGATTTATCCCCTGCCGGCCACTAGCCCATGCCCCGGCCAAAGGCTGGGAGAGGATGATATACTTATCTACACAATAACGGTACGCGCTCGGCCAGCGCGCCGGGGCGAGAATTCAAACCCATTACCAGATTGGGGAAGTTGTTCAACGCTAACAGCAAATCTACCGGCAACTCATCCAACGATGATGGGGAGGAAACGATGAAGAAAATATTGAGCTCCATTCTTGAGTCTGACTATAAATTATGGGGGGCGTTCTTCCTTTACCCTGCGGCCGCGGCCTTGTTTGTTCAATTGATCCTTTTACCCCTGCTTTTCCCGCAATGGCACGCCGGGGAAGGGTTGCTGGCTGGGGGGGATTGGATCATATTCCACCAACTGGCGGTTTCTCTGGCTGAAAAAATTCAAGCACAGGGCTGGAGCGCCTGGGAATTGCGCCCTCAAGGGCAGGCTCCCAGCGGCATCGCGGCCATTTTTTATGTCTTGTTTCTCCCGCATCCCTGGGTGCTGATTCCACTTTATGCCGGGCTTCATGCTACGGCCGTATTCGTCTTGTTCAAGATTATCCTGCGTTTCACCAGGAATCGTGTCCTCACTTTTATGGCGGTGCTGCCATTTTGGCTGTACCCATCAGCCATGATCTGGTATGCCCAGATCCATAAAGATGGCTATATGATTGCCGGCGCGCTGCTGATCCTGCTGGCCTGGCTGCGGCTGGGGGATGCAGCTACCTGGAAACGTTGGCAAAATATCTTGATTTCGCTCGTTTTGATGTTTGCGGGAGCACTTTTAGCCTGGATAGCGCGCCCTTACAGCATGCAAATGATGCAGGGGGTATCGCTGGCGGTTGTCTTGCTGGAAAGTTCTTTGTTTGCACGTCGTTTTTGGAAGGGGGAATGGCTCCTCTGGCAAACGCTGATGGCGGTGGTGATCGTATGGGCTTCTGTGGCTGCTCTTTCCCCGTTTACGGTCGGTGGGATTAGTGCTGAATTCTCTGGTCAATCAGGCCTTGCAAGAGCCACCCAACATATGGCTTCTAGCACAGTAATTCTCAATATGAATAAGACTATCGATTGTAATCCTCCACCACCGACGTGGCATCATTCAGGATGGCCCGAATTTGTAGAGACAAGGGCAAATGCTCTTGCTATAGTCCGAGAGCAATTTCGCATTTGTTACCCCGATGCGGCCAGCAATATCGATGTCCAAGTCGCCTTTCATAATATGAATGATATTCTCCTCTATTTCCCGCGCGCTGCGGAGATTGCCTTTCTATCCCCGTTCCCGACGGACTGGTTCAAGCCGGGTTCACTGCCAGTCAATACCGTTTTGCGTCGGGTGTCAGGTTTTGAGATGCTCGGCGTGTATCTCGCGCTGGCGTTCCTGCCGTATGCGGTCTGGCGGTGGCGCGCCCGGCCGGATCTCTGGATCATTCTGATCTTCTGTTCTGGCATGATTCTTATCTATGGGCTGGTAGTCGCCAACGTGGGAACGCTCTACCGCTTCCGCTACGGATTTCTGATGACCATCGTCGCTGTGGATCTGGCGGCCGGTTTCTCATTCATCCAACAGTGGAAAAGCCGGAAGAAGCCGGTATAATCTCCTCTTATGTGTGGTATTACTGGTTTTTGGGATCCATCCGGTGCCGACTGCGCTGAGGAATTGCAGGCGCTCGTAACTGCCATGACGGAACCCATCCGTCACCGCGGCCCGGATGACAGTGGCACGTGGGTGGATACTCAAGTGGGCATCAGCTTGGGATTCCGCCGCCTGGCCATCCTGGACCTCTCCCCTGCCGGCCACCAGCCCATGTTCTCCGCAGACGGCCGGTATGTGATCGTCTTCAACGGTGAGATCTACAACCTCGCGGAACTGCGTTCTGAATTGTCCGCCTTCGGTCATGGTTTTCGCGGGCATTCCGATACTGAGATGATGCTGGCCGCCGTCTGCCAGTGGGGGCTGGTGCCTGCCGTCCGCCGATTCAACGGCATGTTCGCCTTTGCCCTGTGGGACCGCCAGGAACGGCAATTGCACCTCGTCCGCGACCGGCTGGGAATCAAGCCGCTCTACTACGGCCGGGCCGGGCAGGCCTTCCTGTTCGGTTCGGAACTCAAGGCCTTGCGCGCCCATCCCGCCTTCCGGGATGAAATCGATCGGAATGCGCTGGCCCTTTACCTGCGCCACAATGCTATCCCGGCTCCTTACACCATTTACACGAATTTTTGCAAACTGCTCCCCGGCACCATCCTGACCCTGTCCGAGAACCAGTTGCACCAGATTCCCGCCCCCGCCCCCTACTGGTCCGCGCGGGAGATGGCCGAAGCCGGGGTGGCCCGGCCCTTCACTGGGTCCGACCGGGAGGCGGTCCGGGAACTGGATGAGCGCCTGCGCCTATCGGTCCGCGAGCGGATGATCGCCGATGTACCCCTGGGGGCTTTCCTCTCCGGCGGGGTCGACTCGTCCACCATCGTGGCCTTGATGCAGGCCCAGAGCAGCCGTCCCGTCCGGACGTTCACCATCGGTTTCCAGGAAAGCGGGTATAACGAGGCGGAATATGCTCGGGAGGTGGCCCGGCACCTGGGCACGGACCACACCGAACTTTATGTCACGCCCGAACAGGCGCGTGCCGTAATTCCGCGCCTGCCTGCCCTGTACGACGAACCGTTTGCCGATTCCTCGCAGATCCCTACCTTCCTGGTCTCGGAACTGGCCCGCAGGCACGTCACCGTGAGCCTCTCCGGCGACGGGGGGGACGAACTCTTCGGCGGTTATAACCGCTATTCCTGGGTGAAAAAGATCCGGCGGACCATCGGCTGGATCCCCGCTTCTCTCCGGTCCCACGCGGCGGCTGCCCTCCTTCGGATTCCTCCCGCCTCCTGGGACGCCGCCCTTTCCGGCCGGTTCATCCCATCCCGCTGGCGTATTTCCGAGGCCGGCGAGAAGATTCGCAAGATCGCAGAGAGCCTTCCGGCCGATAGCCCAGAGGCTATCTACCTTGATCTGGTTTCACATTGGAAGGAACCCGCCTCAATCGTACGCGGCGCGGCTGAACCCCCGTCTGTGTTGACCAGTCGAGAATCCTGGGCGTGTTTACCAGATTACACTGCTTGGATGATGTACATGGATCTCGTCACCTACTTGCCAGACGACATCCTGGTCAAGGTCGACCGGGCCAGTATGGGCGTCAGCCTGGAAGCGCGCGTACCTTATCTGGACGACCACCGCGTGGTGGAGTTCGCCTGGCGGCTCCCATTGCGGATGAAGATGCGCCATGGGCAAGGAAAATGGCTTTTGCGACAGGTTCTCTATCAATATGTACCTCGTCAGATGATTGAGCGACCGAAGAAGGGATTCAGCGTTCCGATTGATGCTTGGTTAAAAGGTCCGCTACGCGGGTGGGCCGAGTCGCTGCTCGGCGAACGACGATTGAAGGATGAAGGCTTCTTTAATCCCAAACCTATCCGGCAAAAGTGGCAGGAGCACCTGATCGGAAAGCATAATTGGCAATACCACTTATGGGATATTCTCATGTTCCAGGCCTGGCATGAAGCCAACGGGTGAGTTGCTGTGAAAATCTTGCTGTTCGCGAATACTGACTGGTATCTTTATAATTTCCGCCTGGCGCTGGCAGAGGCCCTGCGTGCCCGCGGCGACCAAGTGGTGCTGGTTTCGTCGGATGGCCCCTACGCGCCTCGTTTACAGGAGTTGGGCTTTCGCTGGGTTTGTTTTCCCCTGAAACGGCGCGGCCTGAACCCATTGGACGAGGTCTGGACTCTTGTGCGCTTGTTCAAATTGTACCGGCGGGAAAATCCCGACCTGGTGCACCAGTTCACAGTCAAGTGCGTACTGTACGGTTCATTGGTTTGTCACCTATTGGGGATCCGCCGGGTGGTCAACTCGGTAACCGGGCTGGGTTACGTTTTCACGGAAGGGGATGGGGCGCGCTCCTGGCTGCGCGGCCTAATCAAAGTGTTTTACCGGCTGATCCTCCGCCGGACCTGGGTCATCTTTCAAAATCCCGCCGATGAGGCGCTCTTCTTGAAGAACCGGCTGGTTGATCGGAGCCGGGTCGCGCTAATCCAGGGTTCCGGCGTAGACACAAGGTTGTTTTCTCCCCAACCCGAACCCGATGGACCCCCGCTCGCCATCCTTCCGGCCCGTTTGTTATGGGATAAAGGGGTGGGCGAATTCGTGGAGGCGGCCAGGCGGCTGAAAACCGAGGGGCTGCTTGCCCGCTTTGCCCTGGTGGGGGACAGCGACCCCGACAACCCGGCAGGAGTCCCCGCCGCGCAGGTGAAATTATGGGAGAAAGAGGGTATGGTAGAATGGTGGGGCTGGAGAAGCGATATGGCGGCGGTTTATGCCCAGGCGCATATCGTCTGTCTCCCTTCCTACCGTGAAGGGATGTCAAAGACACTAATCGAAGCGGCAGCTTGCGGCCGTCCCATTATCACCTGCAATGTGCCAGGCTGCAGGGAAGTAGTGCAACCTGGCATCAGCGGCCTGCTGGTACCTCCACGTAACGCCCCGGCTCTGGCGGAGGCGATGAAGCGTTTAATTCAAAACCCGAATGAACGAAAATCGATGGGAGCTTTCGGAAGAAAAATCGCGGAAGATCAGTTTTCGACGGAATTGGTTCTATCTCAAACTCTGGCCTTTTATGATTGTATTCGAAGCAGCCAGAGGGAGGCGGAATTGTGACCGATGCTTTTTTACAACTGGTGGAGGTATTTAAAGTAAACGTCTGCGGGATTGTGACGGCCCTGATCATCGGGCCGCTGGCAATCTGGGTGGCGGAACGGGTGGGGCTCGTCGATATTCCAGGCAGCGCAGCACATAAACAACATGCCCACCAGACCCCTCTGGCTGGCGGGTTGGCGATTGCTATAAGCGCGGTCATCCTCGTGACGATTTTCCATTTATGGAAAAGCCCATTTGCCGCCATCCTGGCAGCGGCTGCGATCATCTTTGCCTTCGGGTTATGGGACGATATCAAAGGTCTCAGCGTTTCTCCCAAGTTGATCGGCCAGATCCTGGCTACCATCCTACTGATCTCAGCCAACGTTTACGTAAGGATCCTGGATGATTCATTCATCCCGATACTTGGCCCGTGGGTCGTCAAAATACTGAACTGGCTGATCACCGCCTTCTGGCTGGTCGGGATTACCAATTCAGTCAATTTGATCGACAGCATGGACGGGCTGGCCGTGGGGATCACAAAAATCGCTTTTGCCTTCTTCATGATCATGGCCCTGGTTGCACAACAGAATTCCCTGGCGATATTCAGCGCTGTCTTCCTTGGCATTTGTCTCGGATTGGAACTTTACAACACCATTCCGGCACGTCTGTTCCTGGGGGATTCCGGTGCCCAGACGCTGGGATTTATCCTGGCCGCGGTTGCGATTTTGTACACGCCCCATGATCTCCCGCAAGCTTCCTCCTGGTTTGTGCCCATCATGGTACTGGCCGTCCCCATTTTCGATACCACCCTGGTGGTGGTATCACGACTGCGCCGTCACCGGCCCGTCTTCCAGGGTGAACTCACCCACACTTACCATCGCCTCGTGGCCTATGGATTTGCCCCCAACCAGGCTGTGCTGGTCATCCATATGACCTCTCTCTTTCTGAGTTTCCTGGCATTTATCGCCCTCTCCCTGGTCCCCTGGCAGGCAAGCCTGACTTTCGGCCTGTCGGTATGCACAGGGATTGCATTGATCATTTATTTTGAGTGCAAGTCACCACGATCAAGCTGACAATGATCATGAATGATCGGGAATTTTCCCCTCGTGAAACGATGGATCGGGTGCTGACACGTTGGTGGATCGTTTTGATCCTGACCATACTCGCAGGCGTTGCCGGCTGGATATTCCATTTTTTCCAGCCGCCAGTCTACGAAGCGACCGCCGGCATCACTATTAATTTGTATTTCGAAAAGCGCGAACTTACTCAATATGAGGCAGATACCGCTTTTAGCGCGGCCGGGGCTATCATTTACTCAACCAGGGTGATGGATACTTTTCTGGCAGAAGCTCAAAAACGCGGGTTATCACCGCAGGAAATAAGCCGCATCCAGCAAAGCACATCCGTAGAAGCCATGGAATCGGTCTGGGAACTCCATGTCAGGGATCGCGATCCAGAGGCTGCAGCGGAATATGCCAACCTCTGGGCAAGCATTGCCGAACAAACGATGAACGATGCCCTGAAACATGCCCTGCTTGTAGAACAACTCCAAAACCAAATTTATCGTCTGCAAAGCTGTCTCCCCTCCCTGATGCCTGTGCCGGATCCTGTACTTGCACCCGAGGAATGTCAACCTTATTCCCTGGACGAAATAAACGCCCGCCTCCAGGGCTGGGCAATTGAAATGGCAGATGAACAGCGTCTTAGCCAGGGCATTCTTTCCATCACCACCATTTCACTGAATCGTTCCGCCACAGTTCCGGAAAAGCCCGTGCTTTACGGCCAGGCAAGCCTGGTTTTGGCCGGCGCCTGCATTGGCTTTTTCGTCTCTCTGTGGGGTGCAAACATTTCTAAGGTCCGACGCCGTGATCGAAACCACTAAACGGTTGGGCCGTATCTCGCTCGATGTTGCCTGGGCAGGCGTCATCCTACTGCTCCCGATCACCAGCCTCCCCCTCCTTTCCCGGCTGGCGGGCAATACCATGGTGGCTCCTGCCTCCTTCCTCCCGCTTGGCTGGCTGGCGCTCTGGTTCATCTTTTATATATTCAAAAAGGGTACTTTGCCGCGTGAGACCATACCTTTTTTGCTCTTCGCCTCGATTGCGGTCATTGCCAGCGCTTATGCATATTTCCTCCGCATCCCCTCTTACAAAGGGGGGATGATTTTCAATGAGGAAATCAAAGCCATCCTGACTCTCATAATCGGTGCGGCTTTCTATTTTGTCGTCTCCGGCTGGCTTTTTAACTCAGTTAACAAATTGACTTATACATTAAAGCTGATCGACATCGGCGGCTTGATCATGCTTTCATGGACACTCGTCCAGGCAATATTTATCTACTTTTTCCACGGAAAGTATCCCGACATTCTCATCAAATTTCAGATGCTGTTTTCCACGCGGGAACTCTGGTACAACCGGATGACCGGTTTTGCTTTCGAACCATCCTGGCTGGCCCAACAACTGAATTTGCTCTATCTGCCCTTTTGGCTGGCTGCAACGATCACCGGGTTATCCGCTTTCCGTTTTCGTATTTGGAAAATCAGCCCGGAAAACATTTTCCTGGGCATCGGGATCGTTGTGCTTTTCCTTTCCTCCAGGGTAGGTACATTATCATTCCTGTCGATTCTCGCGTTTCTGGGAATTTATTTTAACGTTTATATTGCCAGACGCCTACAGAAATGGGCAACGGAACGATTTGCGCGCTTCCAGCCCTTCCTGCAAAAAATCCTGCCCCGTCTTTTGCCCACCGGCATCGTTATTATCCTTCTGGGGATATACGCCCTGGGGGTAGTAGCTTTGGTATATGCTTTATCTCACGTGGATTGGCGATTGACGCGTTTCTTCCAGATCACTTCGCTGGCGCAATTGAAGCAAATCAGCGGCAACATCTACTTTTTTTTCAACTATCTGGCCTTTGCGGAACGTTACGTTTACTGGGTGGGCGGCTGGAACGTTTTCAACATTCATCCCCTTTTTGGGGTCGGGTTGGGGAACGCCGGTTTTTATTTTCAGGAGACACTCCCTGCCTATAGCTGGAGTCTTCCCGAAGTACTGGACGTCCTGTATCGTTCCACGATCATCCCAAATATCAAAAGCCTGTGGGTACGCTTGCTGGCAGAGACTGGTATTGTCGGCTTTTCATCCTTCATCGTGTGGTGTTACGTTCTGCTCAGGTCAGGATGGGCCTTAAAGCACACTGCATCCCGGCTCTATAAAACGATTGGCTGGTTTGGGATATTCGTCCTGCTTGCATTGATCTTCGAGGGATTCAGTACCGATACTTTTGCCCTCCCTTATCTCTGGATATCGATGGGGATCGTCAGTGCGGTCGCGGCCTCTGTACGGAACTCGGAGGCCGAAGAACCGGGCCAATAATGCCCGGTTTCGTTATTACTGCTCTTTGCATAAACAATCTAGCCACCTGACAGTTTGAAGTCAAAGGGATGTGCAAAGTGGAAAGCAGGTATCTATGGTATGCGCAAAACGCTTCTAGGTTTCGAAAGGATAAGCTACGAAAAAGATCGTGTTGAATTCCTGCGTCAGCCAAAAACGGTCTCACCGATCAAAAGCTAAAGACCTGTATATCAGCGCGCTGTTCAAGAAGAACCTGGCCTATGCCCGGCGGTTGAACCCGGATGCGATCTACATTCTATCGGCAAAATATGGCCTGGTTGATCTGGAAACCGAGATCGACCCATACAACCAGACCCTGAACACCATGTCCGCCGCGGAGGTCAGAAGCTGGGCCGACAGACTCGTTCAACAACTTCGCCAGGTGACGGATGTCCATCAGGACCATTTCATCTTTTTAGCAGGGATGAAATACCGTAAATATCTGCTGCCGCACCTGGCCTCGTATGAAATTCCCCTTGAAGGGTTAACCATTGGGAAACAACTGCAGGCTTTATCAAGGTGAAATAACGCGAGCGGTCACCTGGCAGGTTGAACTGGATAAGCATCCAGGACATCTTCTCATCCAATAACTCCCTTTCCCCGGGTAGGTGCCGGGTTTGACCACGGGCAACCACGGGCAAACGGTTGACAAATTAGAACATTTGTTTTAGAATAATTGCGCGGCAAGGGTGTTCATTAGGGATCCTTGCCGCATTTTCTTAGGACCTTAACATCTGAATATTCCGTAGAAGGTCGCCACTAACCGAGGAGGCCTCGAGCCGCCATTTACGAAGCACCCCCGCGGGTCATTGACCGTGCTAATATGTACCACGCCTGACTTGCTCATTTTAGTGTCCCGAAGGCAGCCTATCTAGCACTACTTAAAGTAGTCTCAGGGACCTCTGCTTCTGCCAAAAGTTCTTTACCATTGAAGGGCACAATACCGGATCGGATAGGACGTAGCAGTTTTACGAATTATTTTATGCTGATCCCTGTCTTGCGCTCAATGTTCCGACTGATCGCCAAAGCAGTCAGAACTATGGTGAGATGCGCCTCGATAGCTTCCCGGTTTTGATGGTAGATTGGCCTGGCCCGCATATCCGATTTTGCCATCCGAAATGTGGCTTCGATCTGAAACAACTGGTTGTAATAGGTTATCACTTGATCATCCGGG
>JAPLGV010000216.1 GCA_026389975.1 Chloroflexota bacterium | reverse complement strand
GGTCCTGCTCAACCCGAAGATATATGAAACCGCCTGGAACTCCATCAAGTTATCGCTCCTTACAGCCTTTTTCACGGCCCTGCTGGGCGTCGTACTCGGCTACGCCATCGTCAAAGGCCGCGGTACCCGGCTATCCAAGCTTGTGGAGCAGCTGGCCTACATCCCGTATGTTATCCCGGGCATCGCCTTTGGCGCAGTTTACATTGCCATGTTCGCCAGAAAGCTGGGACCGTTCCCGCCTTTGTACGGCACCTTCGCCTTGCTGGTGATCGTCTCGGTGGCCAAACATCTTCCCTACTCTTCCCGTTCGGGGGTCTCGGCCATGATGCAAGTCGGCCGGGAATTGGAAGAAGCCGGCATGGTGGCAGGCGCCAATGTCTGGCAGCGTTTCAGGCGCATCATCTTTCCCCTGACCAGAAGCGGCTTTATGTCCGGTTTTCTGATGACGTTCATCACCACCATGCGCGAGCTCTCTTTGATCATCCTGCTGGTCACGCCGGCCACCCAGCTGCTTGCCAGCCAGACCATGTTCTATACCGAAAATGGAGACGCCCAGATGGCGAATGTGGTCATTCTGATCCTGATCGCCATCGTCGTGGTTGGCAATTTCGTCATCGGGAAGTTCAACCGGGGCGGCAGTCTTAGAAAAGGCCTTGGGATGTAAAGAGAGGAAATCATGAGCACAACCATCACAATTAAGAATCTCAGCAAACATTTTGGCAAAGTCGTTGCGCTTGACAACGTCAGCCTGGCCATCGAACCGGAAACATTCGTGACCCTGCTGGGTCCCTCCGGCTGCGGCAAGACCACCCTCCTGCGCTGCGTGGCCGGTCTCGAAGACCCGGATGGCGGCGAGATCTACATCGGCAATAAGCTGGTTTTTTCTTACAACAAGGGCATATCGCTGCCCTCGGGCCAGCGCGAACTGGGGCTGGTCTTCCAGAACTATGCCTTGTGGCCGCATATGAAGGTGGATAAGAACATCACCTTCGCCCTGGAGGTCCAAAAAATGCCCAAGGCTGAAATGGATAAGCGGGTAAAAGATTCGCTCAAAGAAGTGCAAATGGAAGGCTACGAAGACCGCTATCCCCGTGAAATGAGCGGCGGACAGCAGCAGCGCATTGCCCTGGCGCGCATGCTGGCCTACCGACCCAAGGTCTTCCTGATGGATGAGCCCCTCTCCAATTTGGATGCCCGCCTGCGCATGGATATGCGCGCCGAACTCAAACGCCTGCATCATATCTCGGGGGCCACCACCATTTATGTGACCCATGATCAGGTGGAAGCCCTGACCATGTCCACCAATATTGCCGTCATGAAGGAAGGCGTTGTTCAACAGTTCGATACCCCCGATAAGATTTACCATTTCCCCGCCAATCTTTTTGCGGCAGATTTCATCGGCAACCCAAAAGTGAACCTGTTGGATGGCGTTGTGAGCGGTAAAAATTCAGTCGACCTGGGTAAATTCAAGATCACGATCGATACCTTTAACGCAGCCGGCAGCGTGGTGGTCGGCCTACGCCCGGAAGATATCGCCATCTCGTCCCAGCCCGTCCCGGGAGCCGTGGAGTTCAGCGCCTATTCCGTCCTGCCCTCGGGAGCCGACACGACCATTATCGCCCGCCTGGGCGACCTGGAACTCACCATCAAAGTAATGGGCATCAGCAAGATCAAGATGGATGAAAAGATCTGGCTGACTTTCAATCCGCACACCCTGAACCTGTATGACAAAGAAAGCGGCAACCTGATTGTGTTATGAAAACAAGCGGAGCAGACTGCCTGGTATCGTCTCCGTAAACTGCCCAGATTGGTACCTTCTCAATAAGTAGGGGAGGATGGGGGGTGTGCGGGCGGCTTTGTCGCCCGCACACCCCCGCCCCCCGGTTTATTGAGATGACACCCAGATT
>JAPLGV010000041.1 GCA_026389975.1 Chloroflexota bacterium | reverse complement strand
ATCACCGCACCTGGCTCCCTGCCCACCATCACTTCCTGCTCCCAGTCAAAGCCCTCTCCAAAATCTTCCGGGCCAAATTCCTTCACGCCCTTCAGAAATCCAGCCTCGCCAACGATATCCCGGCCACCGTCTGGAAGCAGGATTGGGTTGTCCACTGCAAACCGGTCGGCAACGGCCGCACTGCCCTCAAGTACCTGGCTCCCTACATCTTCCGTGTCGCCATCAGCAACCGCCGCCTGGTAAAACTCGAAAATAACCAGGTCACCTTTCACTACCGCTCTTCCGACACACACCAGCTCAAATTCTGCACCCTCTCTGCCGAAGAGTTCATCCACCGCTTCCTCCAGCACGTCCTGCCCAAGGGCTTCGTCAAGATCCGCTATTTCGGCTTCTTCGGCTCCTCTCAGCGCCTGCTCCTGGCCGCCCTGCGACTGCTTCTCGAAACTGACACCCACTCCCCTCTACCAGAAAATCTCCCCCTACCATCTCCAACCTTACCAAAAGATACTTTACTCTGCCCAATCTGTGGGAAAGCCTTGCTGCGTCTGTATATCATCCCTCCCCTCGACAGGCTCAGGGCGCCGCCCACTGGACGCTGCCCTCCGTGAAACGGCTCCGTTCTCTTCCCTTGAAACAAATATTCCTCCACGCCAGTGATTTTTCCGGGCGCCATCCTCTTCGCTTTCCTCCTGCCTGCCATTCCAGCCCTTTGGCACCAATCCGGTCCTTGCGCTTACCACCCAATTCAGCATTTTGCGCCTTTCTTACTTGCCAGAAGCCACTCTCTGAGTGTACAATCATGGATATAATCGGTGCAGTGTGTAATCCAGTGCTCTTGAGTGAGATTCAAAACCCAAAGCGCTGGCCTCTGGTACCCTTGCGTGCGGCTTAGTCCAACTCGGTTTGATGCGGCGGCGCTTACTACCGCTGTTTCAACTTTCGCCCTTCCCGCCGCATCAACCCTTAACTAGTTGGGCGTCTTACGTAAGAAAGGAGCAGAAGTTGAATATGAGAAAGATGGCATCTAGTATCCTTGTGGCAACAGTTGCCCTGTTTCTAAGTGCATGCAGTCTGTCGACCCTCATCGAACCACCAACTGTTACACCAACACATGTCATAATGGCGGATTGCTGGCATACTATCCGGGTCGCAGCTTGGCAGGATCTCGACGGGGATGGATTGTGGGGTGCGTCTGAGCTGCCCCTGGAGGGCGTCAAATTCGATATGCAAGGTCCGATAGCGGAGATATTCGGAGATCCGCTCGTTAGCAAAGCGGATGGCCGGCTTGATATTACGCTCTGGCATCCGGGTCAATGTTATTATGAGACCTATACGATCACCGCTGATCTACCGGATTCATATGAGTCAACGACCCCGGCCTCTGTTACTTTCTCCCTGAACTCTGACGAAACCGTCTACGAGATGCAGTTCGGGTTCCGTGCTGCATCCAAGTAGTAGAAGATCGGGCGCGAAAAGATGGAAAAGTGATAAAAGCCGCCCAACACCGGCTAGTTACCGTATAATGCAAAACGGTGCGAAAATGGGGTAGAACAGAGATGGGAACCAACCAATCTCCTGCCTACCCCATTGGCACCGACCTGGGAAATAAGGGCCCAACACCGGCCGCGCTGCGAGCGCCTGCTTGGAGATTGCCCTCCCAGGCCAAACCGGCAAAGTGTCAAAAACGTATAGCGCCTCGAGCGCCGTAACTAGAAGACATCCACCGGTCCGTGCCCCTCCAAGATTACTCTAGGAGGTTCTAATGAAAGTATACATCGGAATCGACTGGAGTTCACAAAAGCACGACATCATGTACTTGAACGAAGAAGGAGGGATTATTGCTTATCAGACCATTCCGCATACTCCTCTTGGATTTGAAGCATTCGATGACCAGCGTATGAAGTTGGGCGTGGGAGTTGAAGATTGTCTGGTGGGTATAGAGACGGAGCATAATCTGCTGATCGATTTTTTGAGCTCGCGCCAGTACCGGCAGATCTATGTCATTCCACCAACAACCATCAAAGGTTCGCGCGGCCGGTTTGGGGCCAGCAAAGCCAATACCGATCGCAGCGATGCCCACCTGATTGCGGATATGCTGCGCACTGATCGTGCCCGCCTGCATGTCTGGCATGCCGACAGCCTCCTGACCCAACAGATCGCAGCTCTGGCCAGCCTGGAACAGTTCTTGACCCACATGATCATCCAAACCAACAATCGTTTGCGAAACGTGTTGTGGCGCTACTATCCGAATGCGGCCATTGTGTTCAGTGCACTGGATCTGCAAATCAGTTTGGAGTTTATCTGTGCTTTTCCCACCCCCCAGGCGGCTGCTCAGCTAACTTTTGAGCAGTTCAAGGTCTTTGCCAGGTCCCATCACTACCCTCAACCTTCTAAATTGCCTGTTTGTTTTGCACGCTTGCAGAAACCCCAGCCGGAAGCCAGACAGCAAACCGTCCTGGCATTTCAATCCGAAGCCGTTCGTCTGGCACGTTTATCCTTTCATGCAGTGCAAGACAAAGCCGCAACCATCCGCGAGATCCAGGAACTGTTTGTGGAGCATCCTGATTATCCAATCTTTTCGTCTTTGCCAGGGGCTGGGAAAATACTGGCACCAGCTCTGCTGGCCAAGTTCGGTGATGATCGCCTGCGCTACCCCACCCCTCAGGTCCTCCAATCGGTCGCCGGGACCTGTCCGGTCACTAGAGCCAGCGGCAAACACAAGGTTGTCTCCTTCCGCTACGCCTGTGATCATGAGTTCCGTTCAGTCGTACAGCAATGGGCGAAATGCTCGATCGATGCCTCCGTCTGGGCCTATACCTACTTCCAATCCATTCGACCGCACTGCGACTCGCTCAGTCATGCCTATCGGCGTCTGGCCAATCGCTGGCTCGAGATCGCCTGGAGGCTTTGGCAAGACAGGGTCCCTTACGATGAAGAGCGCCATTTGCGCCAACATGCTTTACGTGTAAAACCCAATTAACTTTGTTCTGAGTAATCTGGATGCACGGGTCTTCGGTTGGTTCCCCTCGACGTTCGGTGCTGTTCAGGTCAAATTCTGTTTTTGACACTGCTAGCTGGTCATGCCTGTTCAGGTCAAATTCTGTTTTTGTCACTGCTAGCTGGTCATGCCTATCGGGTATACTACCTCTTGACAAAACGTATCTCCACCTGACCGCCTTCGGCGCGGTATGCGGCGGCCATTTGGTAGAAAAAGTGATTTTACGCAATCTCGTTTCGCTATAATCGGCGGCAGGTGAGCCAATCCGTTAGGCAGCCTTGTTTTTGATCTGATTCGAAGTTAGGTTGTCTCATTAGGTGAAAGATGAGTCGCAGAGTACAGCGGGTCAAATACCATCTTGACCCCATGAAGATCAAGGAGTTACCCTCTGTAGAAATAAAGTCTATCTTAAGAGGCGCTGATGAATTGATTGCGCACGGTGGCCGGAGCCTACTGGCTAAAGTCCTGAAAGGCTCATGCTCAAAAGAGGTATTGAATCTGCATTTGAACCAGAGTCCCGTGTATGGTTACTACCGAGGCTTGTCGGAAGATGATGTTCTAGCCAGAATTGATTGGGTCATTCTGAACGGTTATTTGCGACTGGAGTATGATTATCGCTTACCACTATTGGTTTACACAGAGGCTGGGTGTGACAGACTCTTAGAAACTGGTCAACGGCCATACGATATGAGTTTTTTAAAAGACAAAAGTCGAGACCTGGTCTGGTTTTTATTGGACAAGATCCTTACTTGTGGAGACCCAAAATACATTCCCGTGTTGGAGGACTGGAAATTGGTTGATTACAAGAAAGTCAAGGAGAGAATACAACAGGTCATTTCTCACTTATCATAGAGCGACCCAACCAATACTGCTGAACTTTTATGTTGACTCAACTCAATCTGAGTTGAGTTTTTCATTTTTATGAGTTGAGTTTTATCTCCCCGACTTGTTGCACATTCCCGGTGCAGGGTCAAGCCAGAACCCTGGGAAATTACATTATTGAAAGAGAGAGATTGTATTTATTACACTTTTCCAATACAGGATTAGAAGTAAAAAATACGTCTCCAAGGTCAAACCCATCCGATAGTTCGTAATTGATTTGAACCTAATTGAATTTCTAATTAAGTCTATTTCAGCCGTTTCGTAGGTTTATCCGCAGCGTAGCGTGGTAGCCCCGGTGCCTGCGAAGTAGTCCCGGTTCCCGCACGGGGCGAATCAGTCCCGGTTCTCGCACGGGACACGGGGCACGGGACTACCAGCGCCTGGAACAAATCTGGGCCCGCGCGCAAACTGCCTACCAGCGCCAGGGCGACCGGCTTGCCAAAGCCGACGAGTTCCTCACCAAGGCACAGTTTCTGATTGACAAGGCTAATCAAAAAGGCTGGGACACTTCCGCCGTCAAGGCCGCGCTGAATGCCTTTACCGCCATCATCCCTGCTGCGCAGGCTGCCCACATTCCCGGGGCTGCCATCATTGCCAGCCAGAATGG
>JAPLGV010000217.1 GCA_026389975.1 Chloroflexota bacterium | reverse complement strand
GTCCTGGTGGACGGGGTCTCAGCCGGCGCAGTGGCGGGTATTGCCTTTACCAACATTACTGCCAACCATACCATCTTCGCCAGCTTCGCCACCTTGCCGACCGCAGAACTCCAGACCATGCTGGACCTGGCGGTGAGTGATGCCGGGATTCCCGGGGCCATCATGGCCGTGCAGACCCCGACGGAAACCTGGATCGGCACGGCCGGCAAGGCGGATTTGGGCGATGCGACCCAAAGCCGTGACCCCCAGGCCATGACAGCGGACACCCAGGTGCACCTCGCCGGCGTCACCCGGCTCTTCACCGCCGCGCTCATCATGAAGCTGGTGGAGGAGAACAAAATCAAATTGGACGACACGGTGGATCAATGGCTGTTTCCCGATGCCGTGCCCTCCGCCGATCAGATCACCCTGCGCATGCTCCTGAACCACACCAGTGGTCTGCACGATCACGAGACCACTCAGGAGTTTTTTAGCGGTCTAATTTCCTTCCCAACCCTTGCCTGGGACCCTTTTGTCGACATCTTACCGATCATGGAACTCTCTACGTCGCCCGATTTCAAGCCGGGAACGGATTTCAAGTATAGTAGCTCCGATTACTTCCTTCTGGGGCTGGCAGCTGAATCGACCACCATGTTCACCGACACCGTGGAGAACCTGATCAAAACCGAGTTCTTTGACCCGCTGAACCTGTCCCACACCTCCCTGCCCGCTTCCGGTCTTTTTGATCAGACTAACCCCTTCGCCCGGAGCTATTACTGGGCCGGAGTCCCCCAATTTCCCACGCTCACCGACAGCACCGATTGGGATCTCTCCTTTGACTGGACCAACGGCTCCGGGGTGTCCACCGCCCAGGATATCCTGAACTTCACCACGGCCCTGTTCGCGGGTAAGGTGGTTAACAGCCAGTCCCTGCAGCAGATGACCACCCCCCAGCAACTGACCAGCGCCCAAGGGACCCTCCCCTATGGGTTTGGACTGGAGGTGGCGAATTCGGACCAATGGTTCGGGGAGAAAATGTATCAGAGCGACGGTGAAACCGTGGGCGCCTATGCGCGCTGGCTCTATTATCCGGACTCGGGCCGCACCATCTTCATCGCCTTCAACCGCGGCGATAAACGGTTCAATACCGACCCTCCCCTGAATCCCGCCCCGGATCCTCCCCAGGTGGACGCTTCGCAAAAGGCGGATGATCTCCTCAAGGCCGCCAGTAATCTTATCAAAGCCTCACAATAAGATTAGACCCAACCCTAGCGGGGGCGAGATCTTCGGCACAGCCTGGGCTGGCGCCGGCTTTCCGGTTAGGGCCTGAAGCTACCAAAAACTTCGCAGCCAAATCGGAATTACTTGCCAACCCGGCCGCAGTTGTGGCTCCTGGCCATTTATGCTAAGCTGGCGCCAAACCTCAAGGAGAGATCTATCATGGCAGAACCGTTCCCCGTTTCGAGTCGACAAGCCATCCTGGCTTTCCATTTCGCCGACCGGATCAAGGCGGAAATCCTGCTCGCCTCGCGCCTCCTGGGTACCATCTCCCACCTGCAAGGTCAGGAGCAGGAAGGCGCCAATCTCCTGTTCCTGGATTTTCTCAAGGGCCTGGAACAGGAAATCAACGTGGCCGGGGTGCAGATCAACGATCCCGAAATGGTGCGGCTCAGAACGGTGATGACGGGGCTTTTGGGCATGGCGGATTCCAGAATGTTTCAGGACATGCAGTCCCACTTCACCTGGATGATCAGCGTCATGGCCACTTATGCCCAGCGGGCTATGGAATACCTGGTGAGGGAGAAGTTATTGTAAGCAGTCGAGGTCTCACCTCAACCGGGTCTGAGATGCGGTTATGATAACCATATCAATACACTTCCCACCGAGTTGGGCGTCGCACATAAATAGCAGAAATCAGCTATACCGGAACCTTGCGGAAGTCCATGCGTGGGCCAGGGTTTTGGTAAGGGGCCCCGCCGAAAAGACCAGAAATCGCCTCGCCATGACAATGCCACCTGGTCAGATTTCATAGATGAAATTTTAGGGCATGGTTCCATAGCCGGGGGGTACTTCGATTTTCCGGGAATGAAATTTTGAAAAAATTTCCACACGGCGCCTGCAAGGCAGGGGGGACGTGGGTGGTATCCCCCGGTTTCGCTTTTGGGCCCGAAAGAGGGGAAATTAAACTATAGCGCATGGTACGGGGGCGATCAGCGGGGTTGGCGCATCCCCCCATGTGGGCGTTGGTTACTTAGTGGTCGGCGGCGGTCACCGATAGGACGCCAGGTAAAAAAGGTTGCAGGGCCTATGGCCGGGCCTATGATCCCTTAACGCTCGGCCCTTTACTTTTCCTCTTGGTCCCACTGGAAGTTTTATTACCCTCCGGGCTGGACCTTCGGGCGTGCTTTGAGGCTTCCCAGTCTTTGGTTTCTTGTTCGTGGCAGACGCCGCAGCGGTCAGACGTCTTGTCTTCTTCCGCCAGCAGCAAGGGAGTGCCGGCGAGCAAAAAGGCAAGGAGGACGGTGTTACTCAGTCTTGATATTTTCATCAGCGGTTCCGTGTTCCTTCTTGGGTTCGCCGTGGGCCGGTTTCTTGCCAATGAGCCAGGCCGGGTTCATCGGGTATTCGTTCGGGTCGAAGATGACCCAGTAGAAATGCCAGACGACGATGGCCAGCGTGGCCAGCACGGCTTCGTAGAAATGGATGACTTGAGCCACGTCGTGCCAGATCTTCGGCAACATGCGCAGGACGGTTTCGGTGAAGATCAGCATCGCGCCGGTGACGATCATGACGAACGATCCCCACACCAGCGCCCAATACTCGGCCTTCTCGGCGTAGTTCCAACGGCGTGTCGGTGGCGGGGTCTTGGTCAGGCCGAGGTTGTAAAGCAGTTGGCCGACGCCGTCTTTCATGTCGTGGAACCGGAACCAGTGTTCTTTGACGTAAGCGTGTCCGCGCGGCGTGCAGAACAGCGCGACCAGATGGACGAAAAACAGCCCGGTAAACGCCCAGCCCGCGATGCGGTGGATCATGCCGCGAATGTAGCCGCCATTTTCCAGCAGCTTGAATGGCCAACTGAAAAACGCATCGGGATACTTGTGGACGAAGCCGGTATACACGAGTGTGATGAACAGGATCATCATGCTCAGGTGTTGGTACCGGACCCACTTGGTCATGCGCACTTCGCTGTGAGCCGACTCCCGGACTTTCCGGATGTGCGCCCGCGTCTTGGCGATGTAGTCCAACGCGTTGAACGCAAACATGCCGCCAATCGTCAGCACGATGATGACGATGTAAAATAGAGTAATAAAGTTCACCAGCCACGGCTTACCCTTCTCGGCGCCCGGCAGGTTGTGAATCTTAATCTCACCTTTCGCGAGTCGTGTGCCGATACCGGAATGACACTTGCCGCAGGTCTGCGGCAGGTTCTTCTGGTTCACCGACGACAGCGGATCGCTCGACGGCAACACATCATGAAATCCGTGGCACGACGCGCAGTTGGCCACCGTCAATCCGCCAAACTGCTGCGCCAGACCATGAAAACTCTGCATGTACGTCTCGAAGACCTTCGACGACAACTGGTACCGGCCCGCGATGCGTTCCGAGCGGTGACACTGCCCGCACGTCTCCGGAATATGCGCACCAGAAACTTTGGAACTGGCTTCTTTGACTCCCTGAATCGTGTGTTCGCCGTGACAATCCACGCAAACCGGGGCGTCCCGAATGCCACCGGCAACCGCCTTGCCGTGCACGCTGCGCTGGTAGGTGTTCTTGACGTTATCGTGACACTTGCCGCACGTGCCGGGAATGTTCTGCCAGTAAAGCTTCGAGGTTGGGTTGGTGGACTTGTGCAGATCGTGCGACCCGTGACAATCCGTGCAGACCGCCGCCTGCGTGACACCGCGTTTCTCCAACGCCACGCCGTGCACGCTGCGGTCGTACGTCGCGACTGGCGCGCGCTGATAGAGATTGAACTTCTCCATCTCCGCGGTATTGCCATGGCAACGACCGCAGGTCTGCGGAATGTTCGCGTGGTTGACCGGCGACCGCGGGTTCCGGTAGTTCAACAACGTATGCGAGTGTCCGTGACAATCCTTGCATGAGGCGGCTTCGGATTCGCCCTTGGCGACCGCCTGACCGTGGTCGCTTTTCAGGTAAATGTCCGCCTCCACCCGGTGACAGGCGCTGCAAGCCACCGGCTTGTGCGTGTAACCGTCCGGATGCGGCACCTCGGTGATTTCGGCATGGCAACTGGTGCAGAGATTCTTGCCGTGGATGGACGCCCCGTATTCCTTCTCATCCACAAACAGCGACACCACCTTGCCGGCC
>JAPLGV010000497.1 GCA_026389975.1 Chloroflexota bacterium | reverse complement strand
CCTTCCTCGTGCGGACATCCAATTATCCTGTCTACCATCCCTACTCTATGAATATCATATTGCTCTAAAAAGTCCACTATCTGCGCCGTGATGATTGGGTCGAAGCGAATATCGGTTTTTGTGCTAAACCACTTTTCTAGGATGGCATCATCTTTATCTTTTTCCGATAACACAATTCCAACCACCACCTTTGAAGCAAATTTATCGTCTGCTCCGTAATAGGCGATTGTCGCAATTGGGAATCCAGTCTTTCGGCGAGCTCTTTTTTCTAACCAGAATAGAGGGTTTTTATTTGGAGTCAAGGCGTCATTCTCCTGAAATTTCACTTACAGGGTACTGCGCAAAGATGTGAACCAATATGGCTGTAATTACCTGTATTTGATCGATAATTGTTCACGGTTTTATGCAAGAAGCAGTAAGATCAATACGCCTTTATTGTATATCATTATTGGCCGGGGGGAATCGACATCTTCAGCATCGTTTTTTTATTTGCTATCGGGAACTGCACAAAATTCGGCTTCAGCGGCAGCGGCAGGACCGTGAGACTCGCTTGCATTTTCGCGCCGCTTCCTGGATGCAATTTCCGCCTCGTACCCTCCTCGGAGGTCAACTTAAATTCAGCAAAGGCGGACAGCCGGTCTGTTGGGGAGGAAAATCAAGTCGGGTGTTGTATAATTGTTTCATGCACTCCATTCCCGAAACCGCCCTGCCATTCTTTCAGGAATACGACTTCGAGCGTCTTGACCCGGAACGCGACGGTGACTTGGTCATCGAACGCCTGCTCGCCTACGGGAATCGGGACGAGGTGCGCTGGCTCCTAAGGCACTACGGACAGGTCCGCGTCCAGCGCTGGCTTTCCGAAGCCGGTACGCAGCGACTCCCCCGGCGTCGCTACCGGCTGTGGTGTGTCCTGCTGAACGTGGCTGAGACTCTGCACAAACCTGCCCCAATATGGCCGTATTAGAATCCCCTTACTGGGAAACTATTTCCCCAAGCATGCGCGAACTGCTGGCCTGGATTGGAAGGCAGGCTTTCGCGACGCGATTCTATCTGGCGGGCGGGACAGCGCTGGCATTACGAATGGGTCATCGCCGTTCCGTGGATCTGGATTTCTTTTCGGAGACCGATGAAGTTCATGCCCGCACCCGCCAGGAACTGATTCATTCTTTTTCTGCTCGTCACGCGCAGGTCATCGAAAACGTGGACGGCAACCTGCTTTTGCTGGCAGATGGACTCCATGTAGGTTTTTTCAGTTACGGGTATCCGTTGCTTGAACCAGTCCAGATTGTTGAAAACATCGGCCTCGCTTCCCTGTTGGATATCGGCTTGATGAAACTGGATGCCGTCATCGGGCGCGGCAGCCGCAAAGATTTCTACGATCTATACATCATATCCAGGCAGATCCCACTCCCGGAATTGCTGAGTGCTGGGGAACGTAAATATCCGCAGATGCGCGATTTTCCGCTTATGGCGCTCGAAGGGCTATTGCAATTCGACAACGCCGACCGTGATCTCCAGCCGGAGATGTTGGCAGACTTGCCCTGGGATAATGTGAGACGTTTTTTTGTGGAGCAGGGTAAGGTACTGGGAAGGGATTGGTTCGAGAAATAAGTGGATGACCTGTTTCTCAAAGCCGCCCAGGCGATCACGCTCGCCCTCCATTCCGACAGCGGCGATGTGCGCGGCCTGCTGTTTGCCGGAAATGCCTGGCATACGGTGGTCTTCAACGCCGAGACTCGCTTGCATTATCGCGCCGCTTCTAAAAATGCGCTTCGGTCGCGAGCGGCGCTGCGCAGCGTCCCCGTAGCGAAGCGCAGGGGAGAGCCGCTGCCTGCACTCCCGGCAGGACACCGGGACGGTGTGAGCGGAGCAAATGTGTCTGCCTGCCCTGGTTCTTTCGGGGGGGGAGGCGGTGTTGGACAGTATTTTTGTTTGCCAGGAACCCTAACCAAAAAAGTACCTGAACTACCGATTTTGACAACATCTCAATTAGATTATTGTTTCGCCCGTCCAGAAAACGTCCCGCAGGTTCCCGTAATTCAGGCTCGCTTTCTGCCCAAACCTGCGGAAGTCCCGGTTCCAGCACGGGGCGGGACGGTGCATAACTCAGTCAGTTTATTGTTTCGCCTGTCCAGCGGTCTTTATCAGCCCAGAAAGGGCAAAGTGGACACTTGTCGCCCTTGGGATAATCAATTCCTTCCTCGTGCGGACATCCAATTATCCTGTCTACCATCCCTACTCTATGAATATTATATTGCTCTAAAAAGTCCACAATCTGCGCCGTGATGATTGGGTCGAAGCGAATATCGGTTTTTGTGCTAAACCACTTTTTTAGGATGGCATCATCTTTATCTTTTTCCGATAACACAATTCCAACTACCACCTTTGAAGCAAATTTATCGTCTGCTCCGTAATAGGCGATTGTCGCAATTGGGAATCCAGTCTTTCGGCGAGCTCTTTTTTCTAACCAGAATTGAGGGTTTTTATTTGGACTCAAGGCGTCATTCTCCTGAAATTTCACTTAATCAATTCGCCCTTATTGTATATCTTTATTGGCCGGGGAGAATCAACTTCTTCCGCATCGTTTTTCTATTTGCTATCGGGAACCGCCCTAGATTCGGCTTCAGCGCCAGCGGCGGGACCGGCGAGACTCCTTTGCATTATCGCATCATTTCTAGAAACGCGCTGCGGTTGCGAGCGGCGCAGCCGCTGTTCGCTGAAGCGAGTGGTTGGGCGCATACCTGAATTAGCTTCACGTTCTTCTATTCTTGTATTCGGGTAAATCTTCAAGCGGTAGCCCTGGTAGAGAAGTATCATTTTTCTTATACCGGAAGTCGCAGTATGGACCTCCGTAAAACAGGGTCGTTGTTCGGTGCAGTCCCGTGTGGAGTGCCCTTGAGTATGTCAAATCCATAACGCATACATAGGGCATGTATTTCTCAGCCCTCATCTTCTGAAAGAACTTTAGTGTCGCACATTCCGTATAGTTACACCCAAAATCAAAGTCGATTCCATTTCCCTCGACATATTCCATCACCCAATTACCAGGATACTCTCGCAATTGGGATTCTTTGGCAAAAGCCTTGATCTTGTTTTGGCGATTGGATGAAAATTCGGACCACTTGAGTAACCATTGGATAAATCCAGGTAGCGATGTGAAAACATCATCATATACTTCGTTTAATACTATCCCGATTGTATCCACAGAAAGACCATGCTTTTCGAGGACACGGATATAAGCTAACGCTACAGCACTCGAAACAAAGGTAAAAGTAAGCATATATTTATCGCCGCCGATAAATGGCAGTTCTGAGAGTACAATCCTGAATTCACTCTTGGTTTCTGCGATTACGTTCTCAGTGAGGGAGGCGTCTAGGTATTTCGGGAGAATTTTGCTTGAGGATTGGAAAAGCCTTCCAAATTGTTTCCAATATTTATCAAGCCGACCGAGATAGTAGTTTGAATTTCCATCTGTTTTCATTACAGTCACCTCATTATGCTGTGCGTCCAACGGATTGGCTTGTATATTAGAAAAAAGGTTTAGCAACCTAAAATAGGCTTTCAACGGGCTCGGCAAAAGGGATACACTCGATCTTGGAAGGGATGGAAGTGGCTACGGTTTGGCTGAGGAGCAT
>JAPLGV010000375.1 GCA_026389975.1 Chloroflexota bacterium | reverse complement strand
TGAAGAGATAAAACAAGCCCTGGAGAATGGAGAAGTTTCTCTCCAGGGTCAGTTTTTATTCGGCTCGAATTACACCTTCCTCGTCACCGTCAAATACGCAGGGCAGGAAATCCCGGCCGTCTACAAACCGAGGCGCGGCGAACAGTCGCTGTGGGACTTCCCCGCCGCCTCTCTGGCCGGGCGCGAAGTGGCCGCCTACCTCGTCAGTGAGGCGCTCGGCTTCGGCTTCGTCCCGCTCACGATCCTGCGCGACGGGCCGTTCGGTCCCGGCTCGCTCCAGCAGTACATCGAACACAACCCCAACCTGCACTACTTCACCTTCAAGCCCGCCGACCGCCCGCGCCTGCGCCCTGCCGCCCTGTTCGACCTGCTGGTCAACAACGACGACCGTAAGGGCGGTCACATCCTGCTCCAGAAGCGCACCCGCAAGCTGACCCTGATTGACCACGGCCTGTGCTTCCACGCAGAAGACAAACTGCGCACGGTGATCTGGGACTTCGCCGGGGAGGACCTGCCTGCCGAACTGATCTCTGCGCTGGAAAGGTTCCGGAGCCTGCTACACCTGAGCCTGTCCGCTGACCTTCAGCCGTATCTTACCCCCGAGGAGATTGCCGCGCTGAATGCCCGCACCGAGGCGCTGCTGGCGGCGAAAAAATTTCCCCTGCCACCCGAAGACCGGCGTTCATTTCCTTACCCGCCGGTATAAAATAAAAAGCAAAAAACGAAATCACCTCTTTTGCTTTTTGTATTTTGTTTTTCCAAGGAGTGACCATGTCCCAATCCCGTCTCGCCCTGCTCGGCTTCGGCAACGTCGGGCGCGCCCTGGCCCGCCTGCTTCAGCGCAAAGAGACCGAACTCAAAGAGAAATATGCCATCACCTTCAGCGTGACCGGCATCGCCACCGGGCGGCACGGGTCTGCCATCCACCCGAATGGTCTCGATCTGGAACAAGCCTTGCATCTGGTGGAAAGTGACCAATCCTTGTCCCTGATTACCCAATACCCTATTCCTAATTCCCTTGAATTTATCCGCAACTGCTCTGCTGACGTGCTCTTCGAAAACTCCCCGGTCAACCACCACAACGGCCAGCCTGCCATTGATCACCTGCGGACAGCCCTGGAACTGGGCATGCACGCCATCACCGCCAACAAGGGCCCGGTCGTCCACGCCTACCGCGAATTGACCGAATTGGCCGCGAAGATGAAGCGCAAGTTCTACTTCGAGTCCACCGTGATGGATGGGGCGCCGATCTTTTCGCTCTTCCGCTCGGCCCTGCCCGCCACGCAGTTGAGCTCCTTGCGCGGCATCCTGAACTCGACCACCAACCTGATCCTGGGCCGCATGGAGAACGGCGAAACATTCGAGGAGGCCGTCCAATATTGCCAGCAAATCGGCCTGGCCGAGACCGATCCCTCCGGTGACGTGGACGGCTGGGACGCGGCCATCAAGGTCGCCGCGCTGGTCACGGTGCTGATGGGACTGCCGCTCAAACCGCAAGAGGTGGACCGCACCGGCATGCGCGGCATCACAGCGAAAATGGTGGCGGAGGCCAAGGCCCAGGGCAAACGCTGGAAACTGGTCTGCACGGCTGAAAGAGATGGAAATACAGTCAAGGGCCGCGTGGCCCCGGAATTGGTCTCCCCCTCCTCGCCGTTATACAGTGTGGAAGGCTCCTCGTCCATCGTGGAGTTCCACACTGACACTTTATCGAGCCTCAGTATTGTCGAGGGCAATCCCGGCCCGGAGACGACGGCTTACGGTTTGCTGGCGGATTTCATCAATTCAGTGAAGAACCAGTGAGGGGATGTTGGGCGGGATGTGTATAATCACAGGTGAGGTGTGCCATGTTGATTAACTATATTCAAAGCGCCATGCGCCTGGCGAACTATGAAATTCTGGAAGACGGCCAATACTACGGTGAGATCCCCGGCTTTCAGGGCGTGTGGGTGCAGGCAAAAAATCTCGAAGCCTGCCGTGAAGAGTTACAGAGCGCCCTGGAAGATTGGCTGGTGCTTGGTTTGCATATGGGGCACAAAATCCCTGTTGTGGCTGGTATGACTCCACTGCAAAAAGGTCTTTAACACGAAGGACACGAAGTAAACTAAGGATAAGTGATAAAGGCTTTTCCTTCGTGCCCACCTGCCCCCGGTATTTGGGGGTTCGTGACCTTTGTGTTTAGATGGTTTTTGCAGTAGAGTCACATATTGAAGAAGAAGCTTGGGAAGAAGTAAGCCGCTTTATCAACGGCAAGGAACAACCGGCCCCCGCTTTCTTATCGGGGGCTTATTCTATGCTGTTTGGGGTTTTCTCACAGAGCGGGATATTAATTTTCGCGGAGTGTCCGTACCGTAGTATCTACTTCTTCCGCCTGTAAGCTGCCTTTTTCTCGCGAACCATTTGAGCAATATCATCCACACTGTATTGATCCAGCCACTGATGGCGATCTTTGGAATAGTCGCCTGTTCCCAGTTCAAACTGCTGCATAAAGCGGATCATCCCCACTACGCCCAGTTCTCGGGAAAGCACTTTCATTCCCGCTTCGCGGATTTGCTGAGGAGTCATCGCTTGCGTGTTCAACATAGTATCTCCTTTATCCAATCCAAAGGATTTTCAACTTTTATCTGTAACTGTCTAACATGTCGTTTTACCAGTTTGAGTAGGCGATCGTCGGTGGTAAGGAAAACATCTGCTTTACCGCTCTCAGCACAAGCAAGGTGGACAGCATCAAAACCGACAAAACCTACTGCCACAAGCTCACGAGCGCGTTCTACTGCTTCTTGCATAAATCTGAACTCGCTATTATCGGGACTATCGCTGGAACCGGGACTACCACGTCCCGTCCCGTAGGAGATTCGGGATGATATGCTGGAACCGGGACTACCACGTCCCGTCCCGTAGGAGATTCGGGATGATATGCTGAAACCGGGACTACCACGAACGATCAAAATACAAGTAATTACTGCAATTTACTGCTCCAAGCATAAATTTCTGAACTGAAGCAGCCAAAAAGTAGGGAAAAAACGACAATTTGGGTTCGAATATTTACGCAGTACCCTGTGGGTTCACATATTTGCGCAGTACCCTGTACTTCTTTTGATCCAACCTGAACTGAATGGCTGATGTATTCAGTAATTCTTTTCAGATGTGACCGTTTTTCAGGGTCAGGCGTTTTTTCAATCTCAATGTCCAAAGCCTGGCTTCCAAGCCATATCCATTCCTTACGCTCCAGGTGTGAGAGGATAAGTAAAACCGCCTCGGTTTCAAGCCGAATGCGTTCCTGATATCTTCACGTTGGATCGAGTATAGCACAATTAGCAGCCAGCGCGTGCGCTACGAACTGCAGGAGATTGGCCAGCCGACGCTGGAAGACATCCTGAAGGCGAAGTTCGGGAAGAAGAAATAGCCTTTAACCCGGACAAGCCGGAACCAAAAAGGCTTTAAACACGGAGGGCTCAAAGTACTCAAAGTAATACGAATAAAAGCCAAAGGTTTTCCCTTTGTGACCTTCGTGTCCTTTGTGTGTAAAATATTCTTGTTTTTTGTACAAGGATTTAACTTCTAAGTGCCTAACCCGGACAAGCCGGAACCAAAGAGATTTAACCACAGAGTCCACAAAGAACACGGAGAAAATTTCGCCCTGCGGCCAAAGGCGACATAAATGTCGCGCTACGTTGTGCGACATTTATGTCGCTTTACAGGGCCGAGCAAAGATGTGGGTAATCACCAGAAAAATCCTCTTGACACACCCTATTATTCAGGTATGATTAATTAGTCACCTGCAGAAAGATGGGGGCGCTATTTTCGAAAGTGAAAGTAGGAGAAAGTTGGCAAAAAGGAAGCGAATAACTGCAATTTGCTTATGAAAACACCGAAAAAACCATCAAATGGGAAAGAATTGTTTGCGATTCTTGAAAAGCGAGTAACTGCAGTGGAGACAATAGATATTATCCGAATATTCATTCTTGATAACCGCATGCTTGTCCGAGCCGGTTTACGCTACATTGTTGAAACTCAGCCGGATCTGAAGGTGGTGGGACAGGTGGGAAATCTGAACGAGGCGTTGAGCCTGATCGCTTCAACCAAGCCCGACATCATTCTGCTTGAATATGATCCAGAAAGCGGTCTCGGTTTTGACGTTTTTCCAGATATCAACAAGGCCTGGAACCAGGCGCGCATGATCCTGGTGACCGGCTCAAACGACCGCCAGACTTATCTGCAGGCGGTGCAGCTTGGGGTTCTGGGGATTGTGTTAAAGACCCAACCGCCAGATGTTTTAATAAAAGCAATCAGGAAGGTTCATGTTGGGGAAGTGTGGATCGAGCGCTCTTTGATCGCAAATTTAGTGAACAATTCATTTCGCGTGGAAAATTCCACTGCCGCAGACCCTGAGGCGGATGCCATAGGGCTGCTCAGTGAGCGTGAACGCGAGATAATCCAATTTATTGGGCGGGGATTGAAAAACAAGCAAATTGCAAGCGATTTGTGCATCGCCGAGACAACTGTACGGCACTACCTGACATCCATCTACAGCAAACTGGGCGTATCAGACAGGTTGGAGCTGCTGGTTTTTGCACACAGCCACAGGCTTACCCAAGTCCTGCATAACTAGAATTGAAAGGGATTTTAGCCATGGCTGACCTCGAAATTAACTTTTGAGGTCAGC
>JAPLGV010000405.1 GCA_026389975.1 Chloroflexota bacterium | reverse complement strand
TTTTCAGGTCTATGACCTGGGTGTGGATGTCCCGGCAGCCAGGATTATTGCTAAAATTAAGGAAGTTGATGCTAATATCGTCGGCTTGAGCGCTCTTTTAACAACCACCATGGTCAAGCAAAAGGAAGTGATTGACGAACTGGATAAGTTGGGCTTACGTAAGAAAGTTAAGGTAATCGTGGGTGGTGCGCCCGTGACTCGTGGGTGGGTCCAGAAAATAGAAGCGGATGGATATTCCGAAGATGCCATCGGCGCGGTCGCGGTCGCCAAGCAAATTCTTGGTTTGTAAATCGGTGCTCATCCATGGAATATCCGATACCTCATTCACAGAAATTATTTTTCAAAGGAGCCTGATATGATACGTCCAAAGGTGGAATTACTTGATATCGATTTGGTCAATCAAATTATTTCTGAAGGGATTGCAATTTTGGAAAATCCCGGGATTCGGGTTCATAATCAAGAAGCATTGGAAATATTAGCGAATGCTGGAGCAAAAGTAGACTTTCAGGCTCAGGTGGCTTGGATTCCTGAAAAGATCACCCGCCAGGCTTTGAAAACCGTCCCACATGAGTTTACTCTATTCGACCTGAATGGAAATCCCGCGGTTCACTATTTTGGAGATAAGATCCATTTCGATCCAGGGTCGGGAGGGCTTACCATCATCGACAGTCAGACTGAACGACCTCGTTTACCTTTAACGAATGACTTAATTAAATTCGTCAAACTCGTAGAAACCCTTCCCCAGATTGATGCTCAAAGTACGGCTTTTGTATGCTCGGATGTCACCCCGGAAATTGGCGATCTCTACCGTTTATATTTGGCTCTGATTTACATGAATAAACCGATTATCACCGGAGCATTTCGTAAAGATACCTGGTGGACGATGAAAGAAATGCTTTCAGCCGTTGCTGGCGGTGACAAGGCTTTGGCATTAAGACCTACTGCCGTTTTTGATGTCTGCCCGTCCCCTCCCTTGCTTTGGAGTGATACAACCTGCCAAAATTTAATCGATTGCGCTCGTTTCTCCATCCCTGCGCAACTTATTTCTATGCCTCTTGCCGGGGCAACTGCACCGGTTACACTTGCTGGAGCAGTCGTTCAGCATACTGCAGAAAGTCTAAGTGGAGTAGTAATCCATCAATTAGTAACAGAGGGTGCACCTATTGTCTGGGGAGGCTCGCCGGCGATATTTGACATGCGGGAAGGATCAACACCCATGGGGGCAGTCGAAACCTGGATGATCAGTTCAGCTTATGTACAAATCGGGAAAGCATTGGGGTTGCCAACACATGCTTACATGGGCATGAGCGATACGAAGATTATCGACGCACAATGTGGATTGGAGTCCATGGGTAGTAATTTTATTGCGGCGCTTTCTGGAGCAAATATGATTTCAGGTTGTGGTATGTTGGATCTTGAATCGTGTTTGAGCTTTGAAAAGCTGGTCATCGATGCTGAAATGATTGGAATGGCTAAACGTTTTGTGAAAGGAATTGAGGTTCGTGACAATCCGATTGCGCTTTCCTTAATGCAGAAGAGTGGGCATAAAGGAGAATTCTTGACTTTACCACACACTCGCAAGTGGTACCGGGAGGAACAGTACCTGCCCTCTGAAGTAATTGACCGGGCTTCATATGAAGGTTGGAAAAGCCGAGGCGAGAAATCGACTTTTGAGCGGGCGAGAGACCGGGTGGAAAAGCTAATAACGGGTTACCAACCGACAAAGATCACCGAGGAACTGCGTCAGGAACTTCGAGCGATCACATTACGTGCGGCACAGTCATTTGGTATGCAATCCTTGCCGCCTCTACCGCAAGGAGAGTAATGATCGCTCAATTATCGAAAATGAAATAAATGACTGGAACCTTCATTAACGTCACAGCCATCATTGTTGGTGGTCTGCTTGGTATTTTCTTTGGAGCGCGGCTCTCAGATAATATTAAGAACACCGTTATTGCGGGCATGGGTATATTCACAGCAGCTATCGGTTTTGAGATGTTTTTAAAAACTGAGAATCCGCTCATTGTGCTGGGTGCATTAATTGTTGGCGGGCTTCTGGGAGAGTGGTGGGGACTAGAAAACCGTGTACAATCACTGGGGATTTGGTTGGAAAAAAGATTAACAGGCAGTTCCGAAGGAAGTTCCAGCCGTTTTGTACGCGGTTTTCTCAGTGCATCATTGTTGTTTTGCACTGGACCGATGGCGGTTCTTGGCTCGATTAGCGACGGATTGCGCGGCGATTATCTCACCCTATCAATAAAATCAGTTCTCGATGGCTTTATTTCCATAGCCTTTGCCTCCACAATGGGGATTGGGGTCATATTCTCTGCTTTGCCACTATTTGCTTATCAGGGCAGTATCAGTCTTCTTGCAGCTCAATTAAATTCCATCATAAGCAATTCAATGATGAACGAAATGACGGCTACTGGCGGAATACTTCTGATTGGAATTGGGATCAGTAGCTTGTTGGAAATAAAAAAAATTCGGATTGGAAGTTTTCTCCCCGCACTAGTCGTCGCACCACTGATCAGTTACATCCTAAGCCTGTTGAGTAAGTAACTGGCCTTATGCGAAACACATGAACCAGCTCCAGCCTGCGTGCCCTCTCCCCGCCTAAGAACAAGAACTCGGCGGGGGTGGGTCCCTGCGCAGAGCTTCAGCTGTGGGGCTGGAGCGGCGTTGGATGTGGTCGGAGAGGTCCAATATCTGTCTGCATCAAACCTAGAATCAGGCTGAACTGTAATGAATTGCACTTGAATAACCTACAAGAAAATTAACCAATGAACAAAATCCGAATATGGAAAAAGCAAATACGAATTGCTTACCCAAGCTATTGTGATCATTGACAAAGGTTCGATTGACCTGCCCCCCAAAAACTGATCCAACATTTATGTGAGGATTAGGACAAGGAGACAGGTCAAATGCCACGGAAAAACTACACCATCTAACAGATCATCAGCAAGCTGCGAGAAGCGGAAGTGTTTCTCAGTCAGGGACAAGCCGTGGGGGATATCTGCCGGTCATTCAATATCAGCGAACAGACCCATTACCGTTGGCGGAAGGAATACGGTGGGATCCAGACCGATCAAGTGCGCCGGTTGAAGGAATTGGAGAAAGAGAATGCCCGGCTGAAGAAGTTGGTGGCAGATCTCTCCCTGGATAACTCGATCTTGCGGGAGACGTTCCGGGGAAACTGATTAGCCCGACTAGGCGCAGGAAAGCGGTGGAGCACACCCAGGAAGTGTTCCAGGTATCTGAACGTCGCGTCTGCCGGGCATTGGGAAAACCTCGCTCCACCCAGCGTTACCATGGAAAGGAAGCCAATGACGAAGAGCTGCTCACCGAACGGATCGTTACTCTGGCCAGCCAATATGGGCGCTATGGCTATCGGCGCACTTCAGCCATGCTGCAGATGGAAGGCTGGCAGGTCAACCACAAGCGTGTGGAGCGCATCTGGCGCCAGGAAGGGCTGAAAGTGCCCAAGAAACAGCCCAAACGG
>JAPLGV010000064.1 GCA_026389975.1 Chloroflexota bacterium | reverse complement strand
GTCACATTGATTGAGGAGACCAATGACCGCCCTAAAAACGATTACCTTCATCCTGCTCGTCCCCGGCTTCCTGCTGGGCGTCGTGCCTGTCTACGCCATCCCCAAGATCCCCGGCATCGCCCTCCCGCCGGGACCCTGGAACTGGGCCGCCGTCCCGTTTTGGACCGTTGGAATAGCAGTCGTCATCTGGTGCGCGGCGGACTTCGTCCGCAAGGGACGCAGCACCCCGGTCCCGCTCGACCCACCCAAGGAATTGGTCGTCAGCGGGTTGTACCACTTCGTCCGCAATCCGATGTACGTCGGCGCGCTGCTGGTCCAGGCCGGGAACATCGCCTGGTTTGGGACGCTGGCGCAAGCCGTCTACTGGGTCTTCCTGTTCATCGGCTTCAACCTGTTCATCCGGGCCAACGAGGAGCCGTATTTGCGCAAGACCTTCGGCGCGAGATATGAGGCGTATTGTCAGGCCGTGCCGAGGTGGATGCCGCGCGGGAAGCGCCTCGATTGACGGGCAGCGAACAGGTTAGAGGCCTGCCCTGAGCCAGATAACGAGTCCGGGAAGCGACGCAGGAGAATGATCCGGCAAACCGGAAACACGGGGTACAATTTGCACATCTCACATCAACGGAGCATGTCATAGAAAAAAAGAAAACAGGTCTTCGCAGTCTGCCCGTCAACGTCTGGATCGTGACGGCCACATCGTTCCTGACCGATGTCTCATCGGAGATGATCGTCTACCTCATCCCGCTCTTTCTCGCCAATGTGCTCAGGGCCGGGACGGCGGTCATCGGCCTCATCGAGGGGCTGGCCGAGACCACCGCCAGCCTGATGAAAATCTATTCCGGGGCGCTTTCGGACAAACTCGGCAAGCGCAAATGGATCACCGTCGTCGGGTACGCCCTCTCGACCATCGCCAAGCCGTTCATGTACTTCGCCGAGACCTGGCACTGGGTGCTGGGCGTGCGCGTTGCCGACCGGCTGGGGAAGGGCATCCGCACCGCACCGCGCGACGCATTGGTGGCTGGTTCGATTGACGAAAAACAGCGCGGACTGGCCTTCGGCCTGCACCGTGCCGGTGACACCGCTGGAGCGTTTTTCGGGCTTTTGATTGCTGCCGTGATCGTCTGGCTGACCCAGGCCGGAGCCGCCGACCTGACCCGCCACACCTTCCAAATCGCTGTGCTGGTCAGCATCGTTCCAGCCGTGCTGGCAGTGCTCGTGCTGGCCGTCGGGGCGCGCGACGTGGCCGGGCAAGGCAAATCAACAGCGCCCATCCTCAGCCTGAAAGGCATGGACAAGCGCTTCAAGATTTTCCTGCTGGTGCTGGTCCTGTTCACTCTCGGCAACTCGTCCGACGCATTCATCATCCTGCGCGCCCAGGAGCGCGGCCTGGACGTGCTCCAGATCATGCTGATGCTGATGACCTTCAACCTGATCTACTCCGTCCTCGCCGGTCCGCTCGGGGCGCTCTCCGACAAGGTCGGGCGGAGGCGGCTTATTATCGGCGGATGGATCGCCTACGGTCTGGTCTATCTCGGTTTTGCCCTCTCGAAGACCGGCTGGCAGATCTGGACACTCTTCGGATTCTACGGGATCTACTACGCCGCCTCAGAGGGTTCCGCCAAAGCGCTCATCGCGGACCTGGTGCCTGCCGAGCGGCACGGGACGGCATACGGCCTGTACAATGCCGCCATTGGGCTGACGGCTTTCCCGGCTTCGGCCATCGCGGGTGTGTTATGGCAGGGCGCTTTCGGCTGGAAGGGCTTCGGTCCCGCCGCGCCGTTCTTCTTCGGGGCGGGGCTGGCGCTCCTGGCGGGAGTGTTATTCTGGAGGCTGGTGCCGGTGAAGTAGTAACAACCAGGTATATTTTCTTGCCCTCGAGCAAAGTGAGTGAAAAATTGACAAACCCGCGCCATTCATTAATGAGGAATACCTGGTCCATCCTGCGCGAAAACGCGTTGCAAATCCTTATGTACATCCTGGGGACAATTTTGATCGGCCTGATCTGGTGGCCGCTGGGACTCATCTATCTGGGTTACAGCCTGTTCTCGAACGTCCTCTACATGGCCTGGATCTGTCCCTATTGCGGACACTGCAGCCTCGGGCGGGAGTTCGGCATGGAGTTTTTCGATGGGCAGACCGCAGGTCCAGGCTGGCGCGCACGGCCTGAAGCATGGTGCGCTTCTGACCGGTCAATTTACTGCGGGCCAGGATTGGTTCGTTCCAGGAAGGTGCAGGTTCGTTGGTCATTGTGTAACTAGTTTAATGCGAAGGGGCAAGAACGACGAAGAGATTTTCGATCAATTCTTATTTTGGCTTTCGAGAAAACATCCGCAGGAATGCCGCACGGAAGGCGGTCACACGCTGGCGGAATGCTGTGCGCAGCGCCTGGCGGCGTATCAATCCTACCGCATGGCGGGCGCTATTCAAGTCGTGGTGTTTCTGGCTGTAGAGAGCGTGCTGGTATTCCCGCAGCAGAGAACGGATCTCTTCCGCTACCTCGGGCAGGCGTGCGGTCAGCGCGGCGGCGGCCTCAGCGGGCGTCTGGGCAGGTGAGGGTTTGGCACCCAGCCAGCGCAGGCTCTGAAAAACTACGCCGAAAGAACGCTCGATCGGCTTCAGGCCGGCAAAGTAGGCCCAACGCCTCATCCAATCCGGCGGGGTGATGGCAAGGCTGGCATAGGTATCGGTCAACAGGATCGGCAATGGTTTGCGGGAGGCCTGGCGCGCACGCCAGAAGATTTTGTCCAGCAGGCCGGTCGTGTAGGCTGCCGTAAATCCAACCGTGCTGACAACTATCAGCCCGAAGAGCAGCAGCAACCGCAGAAGTGAGTTCGGCGCCCCCCCAAACCAAAAACCTGCTCCGGGTTCTTCAACCGGGATAGGGTGCCGGCCTGCGTTGTCCTGGCCCGCGTTATCTGGAGTAAGGTTAAATGGCTGTTCGGTCGGGGTTGTGTCGCCAGGGAGACGGGTGAGCACCGGCTGGCCGCTGGTGGGCTCGAACTCCACCCAACCGAGGCCAGGAAAATAGACTTCCGGCCAGGCATGTGCATCCTTTTCGAGGACGGTGTACTTGTCGGGCGGCTCATACTCCCCCTGTGCAAAACCGACCACCATGCGGGCCGGGACGCCGGCACTGCGCAGCAGGATCACTTCGGCGGTGGCATAGTAATTGCAGAAACCCGCTCGATAATCAAAGAGAAACCAGACCAACGGATCGGTGCCATCCGGGGGAGTGTCAACCGTTACCGAATAGGTAATGGCAGCGCGCAGGTAATCGGTGATGGCAGTTGTTTTTTCGTAGGGGGTGTCTGCCTCCATTGTGATGCGCCGGGCCAATTCGGTGATCTGGGGAGGAAGGTCTCCGGGCAGTTGCAGGTAATGGTCCCGTACCCAGGCAGGGTAGATCGCCCCGGCCTGTTGGAGTTGGGCAATGGTCGGATTATAGATGTTGGCATGGACGATATATTGCTCGCCGACCAGAATAGGCGGATCGGCATGGAACATGAGCGGATCAATATTTTTTTCTATGGACGGTGTGAAGCTCAGTACGGAAGGACGGCTGACCCAGATCGGATGCGCGGGTGTGACCAGCACGGCCAGATTAACCCGCGGGGTAGTAAAGACGAATTCTCTCGAAAGACCATGGATATCCGCCAGCAGAAGAGAAGGCTGGTCGGGCGTGAAAGGCTCATCAAAGGCATATTCACTGTGCCATTCGTTGTTCAGGTACTGGTCGTAGGTACGGACACGCCAGTAGTAACGGTCCGCTCTCCCAATGAGCGGAACACTGATACGCAGGTAAATGTTATTGCCCGACAAGGCGCGTTGACCCAGAGCCAGCGTATCGCCATAAAATGCGACTGTTGTTGCTTGATGATAACCTTGCAAACCGGCGATGGCATTGCCCAGGTTCTGACGCATCTTATCCAGCGGGCGGGTAATACTCTCCCAGGCAACCTTGGCAGCAACCACTTGCTGCCCGGTGGCAGGCGTAATCCAGGCCAGGAATATCAGCACCAAAGCCGCGGCCGGGATGGCAAGGTTTAAGTCTGTCCACGACTCGGCAGAGAATGAAACGCGCTGCTCTTTCCAGAACAGCCGCTTGCGGACAAACGTTAACCGTCCGAGCAAAAGCAGGC
>JAPLGV010000062.1 GCA_026389975.1 Chloroflexota bacterium | reverse complement strand
TGTTAGCGCCGTGCCGGTAACGGCCAGCCTATCCACGCGGCTAAAGGCCGCCTTGAAGGCTGCCAGGTCGTAGGTGGGTTGGCGCTTCTCGGTCATCATTCACACCATAAAGGTGTAAAGCAATATTACACCTTTATGGTGTATTGTCAAGTGGATTTTTTGGGGGGCGGAACAATGAGTGGCCCTGATTATTTTGTCCAAAGATGGGGCTATAAATGGTCTTGACAATTGTACTATGGACGTATAATGTATAATCTGGTAAGGTGATTAATGATTATCAGTTTCCGCGACAAGCGGACCCGTGCCTTTTTCGAAGGCGAACGGGTCAAGGCGTTCCAGGGGTTCGAGCGACAAGCCATGTTGCGGCTCGACCGTCTGCATGCGGCTGACCGCCTGCTGGCGTTGAACACGCCCGGCAATCGGCTGGAGGGATTAAAAGGGGATCGCCAAGGCCAGTATAGCATCCGTATCAATGAACAATGGCGGCTTTGTTTTGAGTGGCCGGAAGGCTCCCCTGGGCCGCTTGACGTGGAAATCGTGGACTACCATTAGGAGGTGATGACGATGGCACGACTTCTCATCCATCCAGGCGAACACCTGGACGACGAACTGAAGGCACTCGGCCTGAGTGCTAACCAGCTGGCCAAAGAATTGGGGGTGCCGACGAACCGGATCACCCAGATCATCCGGGGCCAGCGCGGTATCTCGGGGGATACGGCCTTGCGCCTGGGCCGCTGGTTCGGCACCGGGCCGGAGATCTGGATGAACCTGCAAAAAAACTACGAACTGCGGTTAGCGGAGCAGGAAATCGGCGAGGCCCTGCAAAAAATCCCACAACATCACGGCGGCGGCAAAACGAGTGACGACCTGCATCCGTAGATAGAGATAATGAGGGGAAGGCTACGGGCGCCTTCTTGTCAAATTTTTGGCCAGCTGCCAGCCCGCAACCCCGCGCCGCGCCGACGCGGTGGTTTTTGTCATTGGACAAAATGCCTGATTTGTCCAGTTATTAGTTCAAATATCACCTTCGACTTGTCGATAACCGGAGATATAAGAATCTCGGCTTTGGTTATGGACTTGAGGTGTCGCCACTTTTCTACGTCGGCTGGCGGTATTTTTTTGCTGGTGACGCTCTCAAAGTGGGTCCAGACTCTATCAATGCTTTTTAGTAACTGCACAATTCTAAAGACGACTTCTTTTCCATTCTCGTGTTGGAACATCCCAAAATATAAAATTTCATCATTCCCGTCGAACAAATTGAAATTAAGTGGGCTGCCAATCGCAAATATGGATTGTCCCTCTGGAGTATTAACGTTGCTCCATCGAAGACTCCGGATTGCCAAATAGCGTGGGATCAGACCAAGGATAGCAATTGAGCTTAGGCCAAGTGTTGCAGCTTTATCGTTGATCCATTTATCAAGCTTCGGTTTGATCGAATTTGGTCTCTGAACATTGAAACTTTCATAGAGTCGGCCAATCAGGTCTGATGGCAAAGTCGTAAGCGTAGAATCTTTTAGGAGACACACCGGCTTGCCACGCGCGAGCATATACCCTACTTCAAGCGACACATTAGGATTAAATTCATTCGTGGTAAGTCTCTCGAAAACCGCAATCCCAAAACCACAGCCATGCCTGTATGTTCTGACGTTAGGCCACAAATCATCCGCATAACGCTTGTCGTCGGCGCGCAGTCCGATGATTCCTTGTTGTTCGCACCAGCTACGGACAGCTTGTAGAATTTTCTTATGAAGGTCCGTATCGTCAAACCGCATCATCACAAACGCGCACTTCCCCGGTTCACGATGATCTGTCCGAAAATTCTGCAAGCATGAAACGATGTCAGGTGGATCAATATTTGCCATTGAATTCCTAACTCTCCACGTTTTTCATGGTTCTCTGTTTTTTATATATGGACAAATAACACGAATTGTCCAGTTAAGAAATGCAATATTAGCTTTGATGCAGAAATTTGGTGGCCATGGCCCGCCTATGGAGACTAATGGCGGGAGGCACTGTGCTTTCCCGCCCTATAGGCTGCGGGCTAGAGGGCACGACGGGCTGGGTCCAGGCGCAGGCTGAAGCCTGCGGCGACAATTAGCTTCTCGTTCCCAAACTGACTTGGGAACGCCCCTTGACCCGGCAAGCTAAGCTTGGCAACCATTTTCGTTCCCAAGTGCA
>JAPLGV010000360.1 GCA_026389975.1 Chloroflexota bacterium | reverse complement strand
TGCTCTCGCGGCATGGACGCGGCTGGCGGATGTGGATGTTATCCTGATTGGTGATGAACCCGGCATTCCCGAAACGGCGAAGGAATTCGGCGTCAGGAAGGTGCCGAGAGTGGAGAGCGATGAGAAAGGTATTCCGCTGGTCAGCGCGGTGATGGAAATCGGCCATGCCCACAGCGATAGTCCGCTGCTGTGCTACGCCAACGCGGACATGATCCTGATGTCTGACGTAGTCGAAGCGGCGCGGACGGTTTCGGAGCAGGTGAAGGATTTCCTGCTGGTCGGCCAGCGCTGGAACCTGGACCTGCCCGAACCGTTCGATTTCAGCGGCGATTGGGAGTCCCGCCTGCGGCTCGATGTGGCTCAGCGTGGCGAGTTCTATTCGCCGTGGGGCATTGACTATTTCGTCTTCCCGCGCAATCTCTACAAGGAAGTGCCAAACTTTACTATCGGCCGCCCGGCCTGGGACAACTGGATGGTCTGCCATGCCCGGACGAGCTTTGGCATGGCGATAGACGCTTCGCGGGATGTGGTTGTCGTTCACCAGAACCACGATTACGGTCATCTCCCCGGCAACCGGCCGCCTTATGGGTCCGAAGTCGCCAAATCCAATCTGGCCAAGGCCGGGGGACGGAAGCACGTCTATAACATCCTGGATACGAACCGCGAACTCGTTCGGGGACGCATCCACAGGCCCCAAATCCGGTTCGTGCGCCTGCTGCGGCAGATGGAACGGATGTTGATTAACAACGAGGGCAGGGGCTGGGGGTGGGAACTGTCGCTCAAACTACAACAGATGCAACGTCCGCTGGCGATCAAACCAAGGAGATAACCATGCGCGTTGGTCATAACCCCGCCCGTTTTGTGGAAAAAGTCGCCCAGCCTGCCGACATTACGGTGGCAGTGGTCAACTGCATCCCATTCCTGAGCGGCTATTATGAGCAGAGTCTGGACGTGCTCAAGGCCTGCCTGGCGAGCATTGTCGAAAACACACCGCAGCCTTTTGACCTGATGGTTTTCGATAACCATTCCTGTGAGGAAGTGCGCCTGTTTTTGAAAGAACTTTACGAGCAGGGCAACGTCCAATATCTGGTGCTCTCGGATAAGAACATCGGCAAGATCGGGGCCTGGAACTTCATGTTCGGCGCGGCACAGGGCGAGTACTTGGCCTTCGCGGACGGGGATGTGGCCTTCCGCCCTGGCTGGCTTTCGGCCTCGTTGGCGTTGTTCGAGGCTTTCCCGAACGTTGGCATGGTGACGGCGCGACCCCTGCGCACGCCGATGGAGTATTCCTCCGCCACGCTGGATTGGGCTAGGCAGGCCGGGGTGCTCGAAGAAGGCCGTTTCCTGGACTGGGAAACTTTCTGGGAGCATGTCGAAAGCCTGGGCCGGGACGAGGCCAAATCACGCAAAGATTACGTGACCGGGAGCGAATGCCGCCTGACCTACGGCGGACAGACAGCATTCGTAGGCGCGACGCATTTCCAGTTCATGACGCGGCGTGATGCTTTGCAGAAAATCATTCCTCTGCCCTCCGAACAGCCGATGCGCGGTGAACGCGCTCTCGATTTTGCCATTAACGAGATGGGACTCCTGCGCCTGACAACCGATCGACCGCTTGTCAGGCACATGGGAAACATCCCGCCCGCCGCCAACCGGCATCCTGCTCCCGCACCCCGGCCTAAATCCCTGCTGCGGTGTATCCTCTGGCTGGCTCCCATCCGCCGGGTTTTGCTCTGGGTAAATAACCAGATTTTTCGATTGTATTTTTTCAACGTGGAGTAATATGCCTGAAACAGTCACGCAGTGTCCTCTGTGCGCGAGTGGCCGCAGTCTGCCCTTTGACCGGAGCGAATTCCATGGCCGTCTGGTGGAGAATCGTCTCTGCCGGGATTGTGGCCTGGTTTTCCAGTCACCGCGCATGACGGAAGCCGAATCCGCTGCTTTTTATGCCGATGAATATCGCCTGTTCCAGGAAGGCAGTGCCGACCCGACTGCTCGTAATGTGAATGCACAGAAAAGACGTGCTGGAACGCTGCATGATTTTGTCCGGGCGACCATTCCATCCATTGCCCGTCACCTGGATATCGGCTGCTCGCTCGGTATACTGCTCCAGCATTTTCAGACTGAATATCGCAACCAGGCAGTGGGGGTGGAGCCCGGTGAAGCGCACCGTGTGCAAGCTCGTAAGGATGGGCTAGCGGTTTACTCATCGCTGGGTGAACTGGAACAGGCCGGGGAAGCGCGCTTCGGCCTGGTTTCGATGTCGCACGTCCTCGAGCATCTCCCCGACCCGGTCGGCTACCTGACCCACCTGCGGGAGTGCGTCCTGACCCCAGATGGCTGGCTCCTGCTCGAGGTCCCGAATTTGTATGCCCACGATTCCTTTGAAGTGGCGCACCTTTTGGCATTCAGCCCTCATACTCTGCGGGAAGCGCTGCGCCGCAGCGGTTTTACTGTGGTGAAATTCGAACAACACGGACGGCCCAATTCGCAGATTCTCCCCCTATACCTGACCGCGCTTTGCTGCCCCGCGCCACAACCGGACGCTTCGACTACGCTCAGCGCGAGCCTTTCGCCTGTCCGCCCGGAACGATGGGTGGCGCTCAAGCGTCGGATCGGGATGTTCTGGCGGTGCATTCTTGCCAGATTGTTTCCTCAACGCGCTTGGCTTGTGCAAGGATAGTCATGTCTAAACGCATCTTTATCGCTGCCGACCACGGTCTGGCGCTCATCTACTTCCTCCAATCGGATGTAATTTCCACTCTCCTGAAGGCGGGCGTGGAAGTTATCATGCTCGTGGATGATGAAGCGCTCACGGCTATCGAGGAACGTTTCCGTGCCCCGGGACTCACGTTTGAAGGGATGCGTTTGGATAAGTGCCTGGAGTATTACCGGAACGTCAGCCCCGTGATCCAACGCTGGCTGGACCTCCTGCGCTGGACCGGCGGCTCAAAGCGCATGAACACCACCGCCTTGGATGGGAATTACCACCTGATCACGGCTGGTTATACCGGCTACAGCCGATTGGCCCTGCCATTTCTGCGGGCTGTTATCTGGATGATGCGCCGCTCGCACTTACTGCGCAGTCTAATTGTCCGCGCCCAATATAGCTTCATCCCCAATATTTACACCGACCTGTTCGAGAAATACCAGCCCGACATGGTCGTTTCGCGTACTCCCGGCTGGCGCATGGATCGTTACATCCTTCGGGAGGCTGCGAAGCGCGGCATCCGCACTGCGGCCGTGACCGTCGGCTGGGACAACCCCTCCTCCTACAGCCAGAGCGGCGCGCCGGTGGACTACATCACCTGCTGGTCGGAAATCCAGAAGGAGGAACTCGTTCTCGGGTCCGATTGGGATCCGGCGTGTGTCCACATCGGCGGGGTTCCCGCATACGATGGCTATTTCAAACGCGAGTGGCTCATCCCGCGCGACGAGTACTTCCGCCAGCATGGCCTCGACCCGCAGCGCAAACTGCTCTCCTATGCCTGCAGTTTCGAAACTCTCCACCCCAACTTCCCCAACATGAAGGCGGTTGCCGACCTCGTCAATAACAACGAACTGGGCGAACCCTGCCAGCTGCTTATCCGTTTTCATCCCAATCACTTTATCGAAAGTTCGCGCTTCGAAGCTGAGAAATTGAAAGTAGTTGAATATGTGAAGGGCATGTCGCACGTCCATGTGGTCGAACCGGTTTCGCTGGGCAAAGGGTTGGGCCATTATTCCGGCGAGGATATGCCCGAAAAGGCCTCCATGATGGCCTGGTCCGATGTGTTTCTGACCGTCTATTCCACCATGGTGGTGGAGACGGCCATCCACGACCGGCCGATTATCAGCGTGACGATCGACACCCCCGGCGGCTGGAACATGAAGGATGTCTATTCGCTACCCCTCACCGCCATCGGCGACTGGCCCACCCACCAGCGTTTCCGCTTGGCCGGGGCCGGGCGGGTGGCGGCCAGCAAAGAGCAGGTGCGCGAACACGTCAATTTTTATCTCCAGCACCCGGATGCTGATAGCGACAAGCGCCATAAATTTATCTTGGATGAATGTACTTTCACCGACGGCAGCGCCGGAAGACGGACGGGTGAGTACCTGCTTTCTTTAGTCAACGGATTCACACTGGAGGTCCGGGATGATCGCTCCTGAAATCCTCGCCATCATCCCGGCGCGCGGCGGTTCGAAAGGTATCCCGCGCAAGAACATCCGTACCTTTGCCGGGCACCCGCTGATCGCCTTTAGCATTGCTGCAGCCTTGCAGGCCGAGATGGTGACGCGCGTACTTGTCAGCACCGACGATGATGAGATTGCGGAGGTCGCCCGCCGTTACGGTGCCGAGGCTCCCTTCCTGCGTCCCGCCAAACTGGCCGCCGACCGCACCACCGACCTGCCGGTTTTTTTACGAGTCCGGTCCGCCCGAGGAGCTGTCTGGACAGGGGAATCCGGCTGTTGTTGGATCACCCGGAGGCCGAATGCGTACGCAGTGTGTTAGAGCCTTCCCAGAGTCCATACAAAATGTGGCGTATTGACGAACAAACCGGTCGTATGATCCCGCTGCTGACTGTACCTGGAATTACCGAGTCATATAACACTCCGCGCCAGAGCCTCCCGTTGGTTTACGTGCAGACTGGTCATACGAATGCCATTCGACCGGCAACGATCCAAAGTGGTTCCATGACAGGTCAGGTTATTCTACCGCTTGTTGTCGATGTTCAGTACGAAGTTGATCTGGACACACTGGCAGATTGGCAATATGGGGAATGGGTGGTTGCCAATCACGAGTTGGAGATGGTCTGGCCGGAGGAGAATAAATGACCAAACCCGAAGTGCTTGCCATCGTCCCTGCCCGCAGCGGCTCGAAAGGCATCCCGCGCAAAAACATCCGTCTGTTCGCCGGATACCCGTTGATTGCCTACAGCATTGCCGCGGCGTTGCAGGCGGAGATAGTGACGCGCGTGGTTGTGACCACTGATGACGAAGAGATCGCCGAAGTTGCCCGCCAGTACGGTGGCGAGACCCCCTTTCTGCGTCCCGCGGAACTGGCTTGGGATCGCACCCTCGATCTGCCCGTTTTCCAGCATGCCCTGACCTGGCTGGCCGAGCATGAGGACTATCACCCTGTCGCAGTTGTCCACCTGCGCCCGACCACACCGCTCCGTCCGCCCGATTTGGTAGATCGTGCCGTTCGCATCCTGCTCGAGCACCCCGAAGCCGACTCGGTGCGCGGTCTCACTCCGGCCCACCAGAACCCGTTTAAGATGTGGCTGATGGACAGCGAAGACAAACCCATCCGCCCGCTGATGACCGTCCCGGGGATCGAGGAGCCGTACAACGCGTCTCGTCAGATCCTGCCGAGCGCCTATGCCCACAACGGTTTGATTGACATTATCCGCCCGGCGACCATCCTGAAATTGAATTCGATGAGCGGCAAAACCATCCTGCCTGTTATGTTTGACCCGGGATATGACATCGACCTGGATACCCCCAACGACTGGCGGCGGGCTGAGGAACGCATCATGCATGGCGGCCCGCTCATGGTCTGGCCGGGCGCGCCCCGCCGTCCCAGGCCGGAGAAAGTGGAACTGCTCATTTTGGATTTTGACGGTGTCCTGACTGACAACCGCGTTTGGGTAGACCAGGACGGGCGCGAGATAGTAGCTGCTAACCGCAGTGACAGTCTCTGGTTGAATATGCTGCGCGAGAAGGGCGTGCAGGTCTTCGTCATATCGAAGGAGACCAACCCGGTGGTGGCGGCGCGCTGCCGCAAGATGAATGTCCCATACATTCAGGGCGAAGACGACAAAGAAACCGCCCTGAAGAAACTGCTGGCCGGACGCGGCGTTGACCCGGCGCGTGCCGTCTACTGTGGGAACGATGTCAACGACCTGCCGTGCTTTCCGCTGGTTGGCTGGGCTGTGGCCGTTGCCGACTCCGCCCCTGAAGTGGTGCGCCAGGCCGATTTTGTGCTCAGCAGGCCCGGAGGTCACGGTGCGGTGCGGGAATTATGCGAGTTAATCCTGACCGGGAACCGGTTCTAATACCGATCATGATAACACGTTGCTGAAATTATTCTCTTTGGAGGTTAAATGACTGAAATTCAGCTTGGCTATACTCTGGTAGGGGACGGACATCCCTGCTATGTGATCGCGGAAATTGGCATCAACCATAATGGTGATATTGACATCGCCAAAAAACTGATTGATGTGGCAGTAACCTCTGGCTGTCAGGCGGTTAAGTTCCAGAAACGCACGATTGACGTGGTCTACTCAGCCGAGGAATTGGCCCGCCCGCGCGAAAGCCCGTTTGGCACCACCAACGGTGACTTGAAATACGGCCTGGAGTTCGGCCTGGAACAGTACCGCGAGATCGACCGCTACTGCAAGGAACGCAAGATTGACTGGTTCGCCTCCTGCTGGGACGAGGCCTCGGTGGATTTCATCGACCAGTTCGGTGTCTCCTGTTACAAGATCGCATCGGCGTCTTTGACCGATGCCAATCTCCTGGACCATACGCGCGCCAAGGGCCGCCCGATCCTGCTCTCCACCGGCATGAGCACCCTGGAACAGATCAACCACGCCGTGGAAGTGCTCGGCAAGCAAGACTTGATCCTTCTGCATACCTGCAGCACCTACCCGGCGATGTATGAGGAACTCAACCTGCGCGTCATTCCTATGCTGCGCGAACGCTACGGCATCCCGGTCGGGTATTCCGGACATGAAACCGGCCTCTCCACCTCCATTGCGACCATCGCCCTGGGCGCCTGCGTGGTGGAACGTCACATTACACTCGACCGTGCCATGTGGGGTTCCGACCAGGCCGCCTCGGTCGAACCGCAGGGCTTCATGCGCCTGGTGCGCGACATCCGCTTGGTGGAGACCGCCCTGGGCGACGGTGTCAAACGGCTTGGCGAGCGCGAAGAACCCATTATGAAGAAACTCCGCCGCGTGGATACGGTTGGGAGCAAAGAATAGACGAGGCATCCATGACGCTGATTGGCATTATGCAAGGACGGCTCGTGCCGCAGGTTGATAACACGATTTATCATTTTCCACGCGATATCTGGGCTGAGGAGTTTGCGTTAGCTGCCCAGGCTAATCTTGATTGTATCGAGTGGATCTACGATCTTTATGGGGCAGACGTAAACCCTCTCTCAACTGACGATGGAATAGAGCAAATTAAGATGCTCTCAAAGCAGCATAACGTTCAAATCTTATCTTTGTGCGCTAACTGTTTTATGGAGAAACCCCTCGTAAGAGCGAGCACATCAGAACTTGAAGAACGCTTGGAGATGATGTCCTGGTTGTTGCATCGCTGCCAATTAGTCGGAATCAATCGAATTGTCTTGCCGTTTCTGGATGCTTCAAGAATTGATGCAGATGCAGAATTTGAGAGTGTTATCGCTGTCCTAAAACAAGTTATGAAAATGGCGGAAGAAACTGGTGTTGCGATACATCTGGAGACTTCTCTTGTACCTTCCCGGTTTGCCGAGCTTCTTGCCAAATTGCCTTCCCCGATGATCAAGGTCAATTACGATTTGGGAAATAGTGCCTCTCTTGGATATGACCCTCAAGATGAATTCGCAGCTTATGGAATGCGGATAGGAAGTGTGCATGTTAAAGACCGTATCCGGGGAGGCGGCACAGTTTCGCTAGGCACAGGCGATGCGAACTTTGAAGTACTATCTGATCGTCTCAAAGCGATAGGTTACAAGGGCGATTTTATTCTTGAGGCGGCACGCGGTACCAGCGGGGATGAGGTTCCCTGGGCAAAACGAAACCGCGAATTCATGTTAACCCACCTATGTGGTCAGTCGGGTCTAGCTTGTAAGGATTAGGATTGTATGAAAATATTGATGGTAGGTTTAGGTGCTATCGGACAACGCCACCTTCGCAACTTGCGAAAATTGATGGGCGCTGATTTAGAGATTCTGGCTTATCGATTCCGAAATAAATCGAAGGTATTAACGGATGATCTAAAAATTGAAGACAATAGTAACTTGGAAGACAAATACAATATTAGCGCCTATTCCGATCTTGATCGGGCGCTTGCTCAGAAACCAGATGCTGTTTTCGTTTGCAATCCCAGTAGTTTACACATTCCCACCGCCTTAAAGGCTGCGCAGGCAGGTTGCAACTTGTTCATTGAGAAACCATTATCTCATAATTTGGACCAGGTTGAAGAACTAATCAATCTAGTGGAGAGTCAAAACACAAAAGCAGTGGTTGGATATCAGATGCGGTTTAACCCTTGTCTGCAACGACTGCATTCTATTCTTCAGGAACAAAATATTGGTCGGGTTCTGTCTGTGCGAGCTGAGGTTGGAGAATATCTACCGGGATGGCATCCCTATGAGGATTATCGCCATACTTATGCATCAAAGCAAGATCTCGGGGGAGGGGTTCTCTTATCACAGATCCATGAACTGGATTATCTCTACTGGCTATTCGGTTTACCCCGGCGCGTGTACGCGCTGGGAGGTCACTTGAGCAGCCTGGAAGTGGACGTGGAAGATACAGCCGAGATCCTGATGGATTATGAGATGGATGGCCGTTCCGTCCCCGTCAGCGTACACCAGGACTATCTCCAGCGCCCGCCGCGCCGCACCTGCGATGTCATTGGCGACAATGGCAAGATTCTGGTCAACCTGGCTGCGCTCAGCGTGGATGTGTTCGACGGCGAAGGAAAACAGGTCGAAGCCACCAGTTACGCCGGTTTCCAGCGTAACCAGATGTTTACGGATGAATTGAAATATTTTCTGGCCAACCTGCGTGGTAGTCCCGGTTCCAGCGAAGTAGTCCCGGTTCTTGCACGGGACACGGGGCAAGGGACTCCAGGCCCGCTGGTCAGCGTGCGGGAGGCGGTACACAGCCTGCGCATGGCGCTGGCCGCAAAGGAGTCCCTGATGACAGGTAAGGTAGTGAATTTAACGAGGTGACTTAATATGAAAAAACTGGAAACCATGTTTGACCTGACCGGTCGCGTGGCCGTCATTACGGGCGGCACGGGGCTATTGGGCCAGCAGCACGCTGAGGCGATTGCCAGCGCGGGAGGCATCCCGGTGTTGGCGGATATCCGTCTGGATAGCGTTGACCCGCAAAGTGCGGCGTTCAAAGAGCGCTTTGGCGAGCAAGCGTGTGCCATCAAGACCGACATCACCAAACCGGAGAGCGTCAAAGCCCTGCTGGCGGATTTGTTGAAACGCTACGGGCGGGTGGACATTCTCATCAACAACGCGGCCAATAACCCCAAAATGGAAAAGACCGCCGAGGTGGAATTCTCCCGCCTGGAGAACTTTCCTTTGATGCAATGGGAAGCCGACCTATCGGTGGGCCTGACGGGTGCCTTCCTCTGCTCGCAGATCATCGGGTCCGAAATGGCGAAGCACAAACACGGCGTGATCGTCAACGTGGCCTCCGATCTGGCGGTCATCGCTCCCGACCAGCGCCTGTACCGCAAACCCGGCCTGCCTGCGGACCAGCAGCCGGTGAAACCCGTCACCTATTCGGTGGTCAAGACTGGCCTGATCGGTTTGACCCGCTACCTTGCCACCTACTGGGCCGATGCGGGTATCCGCGTCAACGCCATCTCGCCAGGCGGCGTCTACAACAACCAGTTGGACGATTTCGTCCAGCGCCTGGCGAACCTGATTCCCATGGGACGTATGGCGAATGCTGACGAGTACCAGGCAGCCATCCTGTACCTGTGCTCGGATGCTTCGTCCTACATGACCGGTACCAACATGGTCATAGACGGCGGCCGGAGCTGCTGGTAAAGGCGGAAATGATGAGTCCATCCACACTCGTAACTGAACTTAAGACACACCAGACAGTTTTGGAACAAACGGTCGAACAAACGGCGGATGTGATTGAGCAGATCACCGACGCCATCATCCGCTGTTTCCGGCAGGGCAACAAGCTCCTGATCTGCGGCAACGGTGGCAGCGCGGCCGACGCCCAGCACGTGGCGGGCGAGTTTGTCAACCGCTTTC
>JAPLGV010000412.1 GCA_026389975.1 Chloroflexota bacterium | reverse complement strand
AGAGCAAATCCCAGGTAAGAATGGGCCTGGCTCATGAACAGATAACCACTGCCATTGACGGTCAGGCTGACCACCATGACCAGGTTACGCCCCAACTTGTCAGATACCGCTCCGGCGATGAAGGAGGCGAATAGCCCCACGATCGCGTTGATGGTGATCAGTGTTGAGACGGCGCTGAGTGACAGACTGAGTTTCTCGCTGACATAGATCATCAGGAACGGCCAGATCATGGACGCTCCGGCTGAACTGATGAACAGCCCGACGACCATCAACCAGAACTGGGAAGGATATTCAACGATTGTGTTGCGGAGGCGAGTGAGCATCGTAAATAATGGTTATGGAATTAAGAAAAAGTGATGGGGATCCGTAGTNNGCGACTACACCTGCCCTGGCGGGCGGTGCCAGGGAAGTCGCTACTACAGCCAGTTTCACTTGTGTTGGATTACCACCAAAAAAATAGGGGCGACACTCAAGTGTCGCCCCTGTCGGGTTTATCGTCTGGGACCGCGGCGGTCATCGCTGCGGCTGCCGGGGCGCCGGTCACCGCCTGGGCGGCCTCCGCCGCTCTTGCGGGAGTCGCGCTCCTGGGCTTCCTCAACCGTCCAGCCTTCCAGTACGGCCTGGCGGGACAGGCGGATTTTGCCCATCGGGTCAATGCCGGTCACCATAACGGTGATCTCGTCGCCCATCTTGACCACATCTTCGACTTTTTCGACTCGCTCGCTATCCAACTGCGAGATGTGCACCATGCCGTCTGTGCCGGGCAGGATTTCCACGAAAACGCCGAAATCGGCGAGGCGGACAACCTTGCCGGTGTAGATGCGGCCCAGTTGCGGGGTCTCAGTAATAGCTTCGATGCGCTGGCGGGCAATTTCTGCGCCCTCGCTGTTGGTGGAGGCAATATAGACTGTGCCGTCTTCCTGGATGTCAATCTTGGTGCCGGTCTCTTCCTGCAGAGCGCGGATGTTCTTGCCTCCGGGACCGATGATGGCGCCGATCTTGTCCGACGGAATCTTGACGGTGATGATGCGGGGGGCGTGCGGCTTCAACTCGCTGCGGGGAGCGGGAATGGCTTCCAGGATTTTACCCAGGATGAAGAGGCGCGCCTGACGAGCCTGCTCGAGAGCCTGTTTCATAATCTCGGCGCTCAAGCCGGAAATTTTGATATCCATCTGCAGGGCGGTGATGCCCTCAGCAGTACCGGCCACTTTGAAGTCCATGTCGCCGAGGTGATCTTCGGTGCCCTGGATGTCGGTCAGGATAACGTATTTGTCGCCTTCCATGACCAATCCCATTGCAACACCGGCCACCGGGGCCTTGATCGGAACACCGGTATCCATCAGCGCCAGCGATGAGCCGCAAACGGAGGCCATTGAGGACGAGCCATTGGAGGCCATGACCTCGGACACCAGCCGCAGGGCGTAGGGGAATGTCTCTTCAGCGGGGAGGACCGGCAGGAGCGCGCGTTCGGCCAGGGCGCCGTGCCCGATCTCGCGACGGGACTGTCCACGAAGCATTTTCGCCTCTCCGGTGGAGAAGGGCGGGAAGTTGTAGTGGTGCATATAACGCTTGGAATGAATCGGGGACAGGGTGTCGAGTTCCTGGGCTTCGGAGAGTGTACCGAGCGTGGCCAGGGTCAGGACCTGGGTCTCGCCGCGGGTAAACAGGCCGGAGCCATGCGCCCGGGGGCTAAACCCGACCTCGCACCAGATGGGGCGGATCTCGGTCGGTGTACGACCATCGGGGCGTTTACCCTGGTTCAGGATGCGCTCGCGGACGATCTTCTTTTCGGCCTCGGCGAAGGCCTCTTTAACGGCCTCCAGGCTCGGGCTCACCGGCAGAGCGAACTCGGGCAGCGTTTCCACGTCGGTCTCGTCGGCAACTTTTACCTTTGCGCCTTCGGAGGGGATGAGTTCAGCGACCAGGTTCTGCAGGAGGGCGTCCATCCCGGCGTAGAATTCGACTTTCATCAATGGTTTGTCGAGCAGTGCACTCATCGGAGCACTGACGCGGGCGAACACTTTTTCCTGCAAGGCCTGGTCGGGCAGGGCGAGGGTAACTTCGCGCTTGGGCTTGCCGATTTCGAGGCGCATCTGGAGTTGCAGGTCAATCAGCGGCTGGATGGACTTGTGGCCGAATTCCAGCGCGGCAGCCATGACATCTTCGGGAATCATCTCGGCGCCGGCTTCGACCATCAGGATAGCGTCGCGCGTTCCGGCGATACGCAGGTCGAGGTCCGACTTGTCCATTTCGGCGAAGGTGGGGTTGATGACGAATTCGCCGTCCACTCGGCCGACGCGCACTGCCGCCACCGGGCCGTTCCAGGGGATGTCGGAAATCATGACGGCGGCGGAGGCGGCGTTGATGGCAAGCACATCCAGGGGATTCTCGGCGTCGGCTGAGAGCGAGTACATGATGATCTGGACTTCGTTGCGCATGCCTTCAGGGAAGAGCGGGCGCAACGGCCGGTCGGTGAGACGGTCTGTCAGGATGGCGTCGGTGGAGGGACGACCCTCGCGGCGGAAGAATGAGCCGGGGATTTTGCCAGCGGCGTACATGCGTTCTTCGTATTCGACGGTGAGCGGGAAGAAATCAATGCCGGCGCGTATGCCACCCATCGTGGCGGCGGCAAAGATGATCGAATCGTTCAGGTGAACCGTGACGGCTCCACCGGCCTGTGCGGCCAGTCTGCCGGTTTCAATGGAAATTGTCCGGCTGCCCACCGTTGTGGTGTAGCGTTTTACTTCGGGTTTCATACTAAATCTCCTTTTCCCGCCTGGTCAGGGACTGAAAGATGGCGGCAACGATGTTGTCCCCCTGCGGGGATGTTACCAGCATGTTTCAATTCCTGACGGGCAGGGCGTGGACCTCACCTTCCACTTTCCTCTCCTACAGGGGAAGAAGGGGGAAGCCAGGGGTGGGGGTTGGTGAGGTCAAAAAAAGAGTAGATGGGCAGAGGCCCATCTACTCGGACGAACCATTTTCTATTTGCGGCGAAGTTTCAATTGCTCGGTCAGCGCCAGGTAGCGCTGATAGTCACTTTTGCGCAAGTAAGCCAGCAATCTGCGGCGTTGGCCGACCATCTGGAGAAGACCCCGGCGGCTGGCCTCATCGTGCTTGTGCGTGCGCAGATGCTCGGTCAGTTGCAGGATGCGGCTGGTCAGGATGGCCACCTGGACTTCCGGTGAACCGGTGTCGGTCTCGTGGCGGTGGTAATCCGTAATGACCTTGGTTTTGACTTCCTTATTAAGCGGCATGACGTTTGCTATTCCTTTCAGTTGATTTTGAGCAGGTCTCCGCACCGGCAGGGTGGGCCGCGGGTGGGACCAGTCAAGCGGACGGGATTATACCAGAAAAAAAGAGAGTAAGAAGGTCATTTTATTCTCTTCAAACTGTCTAGCAAGGTATTCATTTCATCTTCCTCCCTCTCTTGACTTCTGAAATACTCCGCCATGAACAGGGACCGGCGCAGCCGCAGGGTCATCGGAGCCACGGCCTGCAAATCCTCCGGAGCCACCTTGTCGCGGCCATCCGCGGCGGCATAGGCACGCGCGGCTTCGAACCAGGAGATTTCGGCCCGCAGGCTGTGGATGCCCATCTTCTGGACCAGTTTTATGGCAGGCTTGGCAACTTTATCCGGCAAAATCACTTTTGGCAACTGCGTCCGGGCGGACTGGATCTCCTCGGCAGCGGCCAGTGTCTCTTCGCCGTAAGTGACAGCCATGCCGCGCGGGTTGGCCAGATAGGCCTGTACGCGGCGGTAGGCTTCCAGACGCTCGGCAAGATCGTCCAGGCCGCGCACGATGACGCGCAATCCGAAGCGGTCCAGGATTTGCGGGCGCAGGCAGCCTTCCTCGGGGTTCATCGAGCCAACCAGCACAAAACGGGCGTGGTAGGTGGCAGAGATGGGTCCGCGCCGCACCGTGTAGGATCCCTGTGCAGCCGCGTCCAGGATGGCGTCTACAATATCGTCGGCGAGCAGGTTGATCTCGTCAATGTAAAGCAGGTTGCGGTCGGCCTGGGCCAGGATACCGCGCCGGACGCGTAATCGTTCATGTACGACGGCTCGCTCGCCTGCCCCCGCGCTTAGGGGGTCAATCCCGCCGACCACGTCCTCCAGCCGGGCGTTGAGCGGCAGTTCGATCAAGCGGACGCGGTCCGGAGCGGACAGCGGCTGACCTTCGGCATACTTTTTGGCGCAATCGGGGCAGACGGCGTCCATGCCGCCCGTCTCGATATCTTCGGGCAAACAGCCGTAATAACACAGACTGCGTTCGACTTTGGGAAGGATATCCAGCAGCGAGCGGACGGCGGTAGTCTTGGCGGTGCCGCGTGGACCGACGAGCAAGATCCCGCCTACCGACGGGTTAATCAGCCCGAGCAAAAGCGCCAGTTTCATCTCCTTCTGCCCGACGATGGCGAGGAAAGGGAAGGGCAGGGCTTCGGTGCGCAGCCCCTCTTCGGGCTCTGCAGGGGGCAGGCTCTTGCCGGAGACGAAGTCCACCAGTTCGCGTAAAGTGCGGAACGGGTGGGCAACGCGCTCTTTCGGTTCAGTCTCTTCGGGAGGAAGTTCGGGTATGGTCATGGCTTTTATCCATCAACCCCAGATGAAGGAGACGGACATGGCTTCTACTGCTTCTCGCATAAAAAGGTGTACTATCTGGTGCGTTTTTTCCTGGTAAGAACAGAGTTTTGGTTCGGAGATTTACGCAGTACTCTGTAAAAAAATCGTATTCATGGTCATCTGCGTCTATTTGGGATCTGTTTTTTGTGCCAGCCGTCTCTGCTGGCGTTCTACCGCCGCGTCCATACGGGCTTGCTCTTCGGGTGTCTCAGCCATCAGTGGCGGGATCTGGGTGGGCTTGCCGTCATCGTCAATCGCCACATAGACCAGATAGGCGGCATTGGTGTGAATTTGCTCTCCAGAGATGGGATTCTCGGCAATGACATCCACCTCGACTTCCATTGAAGTCCGCCCGGCATAGGTTACTTCGGCGTTGAATAGCACCAGGTCGCCGATGTGGATGGGGTGGCGAAAAACCATCTGGTCAATTGCCACGGTCACGGTCCGGTGTGCAGCGTGACGGGTGGAGGCCAGTGCCCCGGCCTCATCCACCAGTTTCATGATCCAGCCGCCATGCACGTTACCGTGCGTGTTGGCATGCTCGGGCATCATCATTTGCGCAAGTTGAATGCGCGAAGCGCGCATGGGCTTCGGGTCGTGGGAGAGTTGCATGGTTTCCTAATCCAGATCCTGCCGCTGTTCACCAGCGTCCAATGGTTGCAGGCGTTCCGGCTTGTCGAGCAGAAGGTCCATCACGCCGAAGCGGAGATCGCTCATCAGAGGGGCGAGTGGGATCGTGGCCGGGACAGCCAGGTGCGGCGGGCGCGCCGGTGGGGTCCTGTGGGGCTTGAGCGTGACCATAATGCGTTTGCGAATGATGCGCGGCTCGGTGGTCAGGTCGCCGACATAAAAGCCAAGCACCGAATAGACCTGGCGGTCGGCGGTGACCCAGCCGATCCATTCGTCCAGCCGGTTATAAAGGTAGGGGTAGAAGAGATAAGCTTCCGCGTTCCCGCGCGAAGTGTAAATGGGAATGACGGAACGCTGGGGTTGGGTATTCATGATTTCGCCTTGTCTACATCATTATACGTCCAATAGCGGTTGACGAAGAAGTTCCATAGCATCACCGCGCTGACCGCCACTGCCAGGGTGAAGTTTTTTCCCAGAAACTCGGGTGTGAGAGGAGTGTTCCAGGCCAGATGCTCGAACAGTCTCTGCATGGGAGGTTCAAGGAAGTGAAGGATGGGGAGCCGGATGGCAAACCCGGCCACGTTGACGATGAAGAACATTGTCAATTGCCTGGCGATAGGGCGCGATCGCGAGTCGGGATATGTCCAGAAGCGGTTCCAGAGGAAGTTACTGATGATGGCACAAATAAAGGAAATTGTCCCAGCCAAGGTGAGGGGCATATTGAACAGCTTCGAGAACAGGTTCATGATCCCGAAGTCCACGACCGCCCCGATGGCGCCGACGGTTATAAACTTGATGAAACGCGTCCGCTCCTGTGAGTCGGTGACGTGGCTCATTTCATCCCAAGTTTTTCTTTGAAGGATGCGATGGTGCGCATCAGGCCCTCTTCCAGGTCCACCTTTGGCTCCCAGCCGAGCAGTGACCGGGCGCGGCTGATATCCGGGCAGCGGCGCTGGGGGTCGCTGTCCATGCGCATATCAGGAGGATAGTCCAGCCCGGCGGTGTTACCGGTGAGACGGTTAATCGTCTCTGCGAAATCCAGAATGGAGGCCTCGTTAGGATTTCCAATGTTGACCGGCAGGTGTTCGTCAGATAGCAGCAGACGGTAGATGCCGTCCACCAGATCGTCCACATAGCAAAAGGAGCGGGTCTGAAGTCCGTCACCGTAGATGGTCAACGGTTCGCCGCGCAGGGCCTGCTGGATGAAACTCGGCACGACGCGCCCGTCGTCCGGTCTCATGCGTGGCCCGTAGGTGTTGAAAATACGGACGATGCGCGTATCCGAATTCTTTGAGCGGAAGTAGGCCATGATGAGGGCCTCGGAAAATCGTTTGGCCTCATCGTACATTGAGCGCAGGCCGACCGGGTTCACGTTGCCCCAGTAGTTCTCCGTCTGCGGGTGCTCGAGCGGGTCGCCATAGACCTCGGAAGTGGAGGCGAAAAGGAAGCGGGCCTGGTTTACCCTGGCAAGGTCGAGCGTGTTGAAGGTGCCGAGCGAACCGGCTTTCAGGGTCTCAACCGGCAGGTTGGGGTAGCCGAAAGGGGAGATGGGATTGGGGCTGGCCGGGGAAGCAAAGTGCAGCACCGCGTCCAGCTTGCCGCGCACGGTGATGGTTTCGGATACATCGTGCCTGATAAAAGTGAAATTCTTGTTCCTGACCAGGTGAACGAGGTTTTCGCGATTACCGGTGACGAAGTGGTCCATCCCGACGACTTCGTGATCTTCGGCCAGAAAGCGGTCACAAAGGTGGGAACCGAGGAAGCCCGCGGCTCCGGTGAGAAGAATTCGCATGGTATGCTCCTAAAAATGGTATTTCGGGGACCAAGCCCCCGACGAAGCAGAGATTACTTCCAATCAATCTGACTGGTCAACCCATCGCCGGTGATTTGCTGGGATTGACCGGAGGCGGCGTCCACAATCCAGAGATTGCCTTCGTAGATGACGCCGAGGAAGTCGCCGCCGGCTTCGAGCGGACGCGGAGCCCAGACGGGTGCGATCGGTTGTTGGAGACCGGATTGCCCCTCAGCGGGAAACAGCGAACGAAGGTTTGTCCCATCGCTGTTCATTACTTCCAACTTATAGCGGCTGGTTTTGGATTGGGTCGGGAAAATGGCCTGCAGAAAGGCTACCAGATAAGTTGACCCGTATTCGCTCTGCCGCAGGGAAGAAACCGCCGGGTTTGCGAACATGCCAGTCTGCGGGACGAGAGTGGTGCCTATGTTATCGGTCAGAGAGGCGGTGGCCAGGTCGAAGTTGGGTGACTCTTCGGGACTGACCAGCCCGGTGGGCGCGGCGTGCGTGACCAGGTAGAGGGTCCGGCTATCGCTGCCCCAGACCAGGCCGGGAGTCCAGGCCCAATCGCCGTGGGTGTTTAGCGGAGTGATGTTTAAAAGGGTGGTCAGCCCTGCGCCGTTAATAATATCCACCAACCCGACCCCGTCTGGACGGGAATAGGCCAGGCTTTGACCATCCGGCGACCAGGCAAATGTCATCCCCCACCAGCCGTAAATGCCGCCGGAGTTGGTTTCGAGAACGTCAATAGTCCGGCCGGGTACCCCGTTTTCAAAGGTCAGGAAGTGCAGGTCGTTGTTGGCTTTCCAGCCCGGGGCAGTGGCGCGCGGCTCGACGGTGGAATAAGCAATCAGATATTCTTCGCCGGGCTGCCAGGCGGCGAAGTGAACCACGTTGGAGATGCCCAGGCTGACCGGTGTGGGCGGCTGAGTGGCGGTGTTGACAACCCACAGCGTATTGATTTCCTGGTCAACAAGCAGCGCCGAATTGCGAGTGAAGAGCAGCCATTTTCCGTCCGAAGAAAGGGAGAAAATTTTGCTGTCGAGATCACCGGTGGTGACCAGCGGGCGGGGGTTGGAGGTGGAGCTGTCCATGACCCAGGCGTTACCGCCTTTCAGATAAGCCAGCCTGCCGGGGATGGTCAGAGGCGCGAACGGCGACTGGACCCCAATCATGACAATCTCCGGAGTTGGGGCCTGCAGGATGTTTTCGGAGACCACCGAAGTGCCGGTTTCGATGCCGTCCTCGAAGACATGCCGGATGGTAATTTCGCGCAGTCCATTTTGCCCGGCCTGAACGAGGCGGGTTTCTCCGGCCGGTAAAGACTCGTTATGCAGTTCCTGTCGCTCGAAGGGGATGATGACTTGCTGGGTCTCGAATTCTTCGCGCACACGCGTGACGGTAATAGTCAGCCCCTCCGTCAGGAGAGTATAGGCAG
>JAPLGV010000353.1 GCA_026389975.1 Chloroflexota bacterium | reverse complement strand
GGGATGGGTATAGTCTATGGTTCCCAGGCGAAATGGATCACGGCGAAGACGTAGGGCTGACCCTGGGCGAACTCCACCCCCACCAGCCAATAGCGGAAGTCCAGATCCACGCCGGGGGTGCCGGGTTTGTAGACGGTGTAGTAATTGACGTTGGTATATTCGACAGGCCAGGGGTTGAATCCATATTGCGTGGCCGTGCCGAGCGAGTTGCAGGTCAATGAATAACTGGCGTTGAAGACTTCCTGCAACCAAGGCAGGACCTTCACGTGGAACGCGCCGATGGTATCCAAACCGCTGGCGGGAGCCGCGCCCCAGTTATGTTCGTAGGTGCTGTCGAACACCCAGCGGGCATCGTTTTGTTTGAAGGTGTGGGCAATGCCATAGCGCCACAGGTAGACGGTCATGCCATGCGCCGGGCTGACCAGAGAGGCCAGCGTCTCGCCATTGGAAGTCTTGAGTGAATTGCCGAAATTAGTGAGCAGCGTATTGACGCCGCTGTCGGCGCAGAAGGTGGCCGGGGCCACGTACTCCGTCAGATGTTTGGCGTTGACCCAGCCGCTTCCGCCGCCCGGGTTCTGGACCTGCACCCACAGGTCGCCGTCCGCCGTGGATGAGGGTCCGGTGCGCATGACGTTTGTCTCCGTAGCGTTGAAGGACCCGGAAATTGCGTAGCCCGCCCCAGGTCCGGTGCGGACGTTCAGCACATCACCCGGCGCGACCAGGATGACGCCATACGGCCCGGAGGGTACGCCGGGGAGGATCCCGCCGGTTGTCGGTGTGGGTGCACTGCCGGTGGTGGGCGTGGGGGCGCCGGGCGTGACGGTCGGCAGGCTCATGGTAGGGGTGGGAACAGTGGGCGTGGGAACGGTGGGCGTGGGAGCAGCCGTAGTCGGCGTGGCTAGAAGAGTGGTGGGAGAAGGAATGATGATCAGGGTCGGCAGCGGAGTCGGCGTGCCAGACAAAGAACGCGAGCAGCCAGTCAGAGCAAACAGCAAGCCAAGACCGAATAGGGCAAAAATCGTCTTTTTCATAATCTCCTTTCGAATAAATTAATTGTATCACCGCCATCTACCCGGATAAACCGGACTATCAGGCTATTTCCTAAAGCAGCCGCGGCTGGAGGCTCTGCCAACACCCCTATTTACCCCATCACCACGGTGATTCCCGTGGAACAACAAAATTCCCCGGAGGGTGCAGGGGAATTGGTCTCAGGCTTCTGATTTTATTTTGGCAAGCAGGGTCTTATAGTCTTCCATGTTGGGCGGGTTCATTGCCATGATCGTCTCTATATTCTGGATGGCACCATCCCGGTCACCGGCATTAAGGAGGAGATCGCCCAGGGCGTCCAGTTGAGCCACAGAATCCGGGATGCGTTCCGCATGGCGATATTCTTCCGACAAAGCACGACGCAGGATGCCCTGCTTGGGGTACTCGTTGACCAGCTCTTCCAGGAAGGGGATGGCCTCCCCACGCCGTCCGGAGCTTTGCAGATGCGCCAGGAAACCATCCAGTTCAGCGGTGGCCTGGGGAAGCTGGGTAAGACGGATGTTCAGGTCAATCAGGCTTTTGCGGACCGTGATATCGTCGGGTTCAAGCGTGCGGATCTGCTCAAAGATGCGCAGCGCCTGACGCCAGTCCAGTCGCTGCATATCGATATCGGCCATGCAGCGCATGAGTTTAACACTCCAGGCATGGTTGGCACCGCCCTGTTGAGCCAGGTGCAAGGCAGTGGTGTAGGTCTTGCGCGCCATGTCGAGTTCGGCAAGACGGTAGTAAATATCGGCCAGGCCAATGTACTCTCCGACGGCCTCATCCACCAACCCACGCGCTGCCAACTGGTCAATGAGACGGGTACGGACGACCAGGTCCATTGGCGCGACCTGCACGATGCGCCGCAGGAGATTGACCGATTGGGTGGCTTCACCGCGCACGCTGTAGGCTTCTGCCACTACTGTGTACTTGGCGATAGCATCCTGCGTGCGTCCTTCCTGGATCAGCAGGTCACCGATCAGGGTATGGAGTGGCAGATAGGTTGGGGCGTATTTAAACGATTCATAGGCTTCGTCCATGGCCGTGCGCAGGTGACCAGCGCGCGCCAGTGCACGGACTCTGCCAATCGTTTCGATAACCTGGCTGCTCTGGGCCTGGACCAGGATTTCCGCCAGCGGCATGGGCGGTGTCCCCTCGGCAGACTTCGGAAGCTGCTCACGGGCCAGGAGCACTTCAGCACGCCAGTTCGGGCGGAGCAGCAATTGTTTGACATTGTCGCACAGTTGTTCCATAACGACGGTGTCGGTCTGGTGAGCATGGGCTTCGATGAGCGGTTCGTACAACTGACGGATCTCGTCAGCCTGGTCAGGCGGAACGACCATAGCATCGGCGACTTTGAGCGCCTCCATGTACTCGGTCACGGCCTCAGGCAGGCGACCCATCTGGCGCTGGATTTGTGCCAGCAACAGGCGCGCTCCCAGCGCATAATCTGCGTGTTTGACAGCTGTCTGCAGGTGATGTATGGCGCTTCCCAGACGCTCGGTTTTTGAACGCAAGAGGCCGAGATCGAAGTAAAGCGCCGAGTCCACGAAGCCGGCTGCAAGGGCTTTTTCCAGTTCCTCG
>JAPLGV010000294.1:497-3362 GCA_026389975.1 Chloroflexota bacterium | reverse complement strand
GGGGGCTTATAATTACCCTACCCCCCAGAAAAGGCGAGCAGGCTGGTTTTCCACCCTTGTCTCGTTTTTTCATTTTTCATTCTCGGTTGGGCCGGGTAAACAATCAGGCTGAATCCCTTGACGGTTTATTGAGTCCGTACGAGTGGACCGGTTACATCCCCTTTGATGAACTTCCCACCGTTTTCAACCCCCCCAAGGGTTACATCGTCACGGCCAACAACGCCGTGGTCGGGTCAGGTTACCCATACCTGATCACCACGGATTGGGATTACGGTTTCCGCGCTCAGCGCATCGTGGACATGATTGAAAATGCTCCCGGCCCGATTGACATTGCCACCATCCAGAAGATGCAGGGCGACAGTACCTCGCTCAATGCTGCCACACTCGTCCCACTGCTGATGAAAGTGAAACTGGATGACGCGCATCTTATCGAGACCCGCAGCCTGCTCTCTAACTGGGATTACCAGGAGACTGCCGCTTCGGCTCCCGCAGCCCTTTTTGAGTCATTCTGGAACCGGCTGCTGACCAACACCTTCTCGGACAATCTGCCCGAAAATTACTGGCCGTCGAACGGCTCCCGCTGGTACGAAATCATCCGTGAGATTGCCAACCAGCCCAATAACCCCTGGTGGGATTCAAAGTCAACCCCGGATGTGGTTGAAGACCGTGACACACTGATGGCTGAGTCCTTTGCCCAGGCGATCGCCGACCTGGAAGGTACGCTGGGCAAAAATCCCGCCCGGTGGCGCTGGGGCGATTTGCATACGGCTACCTTCCGCAACGCGACGCTTGGCAAGTCCGGGATTGGTCCCATCGAGGCGCTGTTCAACCGCGGCCCCTTTCCAGTGGGTGGCGGCGAAGCGCTGGTCGATGCCACTGGGTGGACGACCGGCAGCTTCGAGGTGGATTGGCTGCCCTCCATGCGTATGATTGTAGACCTGGGGAACCTGAGTAATTCGCTCACCGTCCATACCACCGGAAATATTCAAAACCGGCTTTACGGTTGGTGGCGACGACTTTGACATTCATCACAAAGATTCTACTGCTTCTTGCATAAAATAATGAACTTTCCTGTACCGAAAAAGGCTCGGAAACAACAGGATTCGGGTTCAGTTATTTACGCAGTACCCTGTAAATCCTCAGACCAGTTCAGGCTGATATTTTTCGGCAAACAGGGCCGGCTGTCCGCCGGTGTGCCAGAATAGCACGGTTTCATCCTTTTTGAAAAATCCCTCGCGGACCAAGTCAATCAGTCCCGCCGCGGCGCGACCGGTGTAGACCGGGTCGAGCAGGAGACCTTCATATTTTGCGAACAGGGAAATCGCTTCGCGCTCCGCCCCGGTCAGGACCCCGTAGCCGGGCGCGGCATATTCATCATTGACCAGCACCTCGTCTGACGAGAACTTGATGCGCCGCCCAAGCCGTTCGCTCGTCTCGGACGCCAGCTTTGCCACGTGCTCTTGCAGAATACGCTGCGGCTCGTCTATGCTGATGCCGAGCACTTTGCCTTCGTAACCAAAAACGCGTGTGCCCAGCACCAGCCCGGCCTGTGTCCCGCCGGAGGAGGATGCGAAGACGATCCAATCGGCTTTGACTTTCTGCCCGACAAATTCCTCCATCGCAAACACGTACCCCAGCGCTCCGGTTGGGCTGGATCCGCCATAAGGAACGAGATAAGGTTTATTGCCTTGTGCAGAGGTTTTCTCAAAGGTTTCCTGCAAGACCGCCTCGCGGCGGGATTTTTCCGCCCAGACGATCTCCGCCCCAAAAAGCTGGTCGAGCAGCAGGTTGGCACTGGCTTGAACGGGAGGCTGTCCAACCAGCACAATAATACAGTTAAAACCGAATTTTGCTGCCGCGGCAGCCGTCTGGCGGCAGTGGTTGGATTGCAACGCCCCGGCGGAAAGTAGTGTGTCTGCCCCCTGAGCCTGGGCCTCGGCGACCAGGAACTCCAGTTTGCGGGTCTTGTTTCCGCCGAAAGCGAGACCGGTCTGGTCGTCGCGCTTGACGAGCAGGCGTGGGCCGTTTAAGACTGCGGATAAACGAGGGAGTGGTTCAATGGGGGTAGGAAGATGTGCGAATCGAAGGCGAGGGATCATTCTTTTTCTCCACGAAGAACACGAAGAGCACGAAAAAAACTAAAGAACGAGGCGCTTCCATTCCAGCTTGGGATGGCTGCCGAAATTGATAACCAGGCCCAATTTCAATCCGGTTGCCTTTAGATAATTCAGTACTTGTGCTTCTTCTTTGCCGGATAAACTATCCTGGGCCTTCAGTTCCACCGCGATTTTTCCGAAACAAATCAGATCAGCGATAAATTCTTTTTTGAGCGTTTGACCCTTATAAACGATTTTCAGGGGTTTGTGAGATTCAAAAGGGATTTCACGACGGGCAAGTTCAACTTCCAGCGCTTCCTGGTAAACCGATTCCAGAAAACCAGAACCGAGTTCGCGATGCACTTCCATCGCCGCGCCCATGATCGCATAAACCTCTTCCTTGAAAATCAGCTCCATTTCTGCCTCCCCGAAAATTCGTTCCTATTCGTGTTCTTCGTGGATTCTCTTGCGGATTCTATCCGCCGATGCTTTGCTTCGTTCTTGCTTTGCCGCGTGCCCGCATGATATCCATCACACGCGGCAGCACTTCCGTGTACATCTTATACAGCATCGGGTTGGGGGTGAAATCCCACGCCCCGATGGTGCGCAGGACGTAGCCGCCCAGTCCCTCTTTGAAGCGGAACACGCCCCACAATTCGTCGCTCTCGTCGAACTCGTTCGGCGCGCCCCACAGGTTGTAAATCTGGCAGCCCAGCGTTTTCGCCCGCCGCATGGCTTCCCACTGGAGCAGGTAGTTTGGCATTTTCTC
>JAPLGV010000294.1:0-419 GCA_026389975.1 Chloroflexota bacterium | reverse complement strand
CGCCTGACCGGCAAAATAAAACAGCGAGACCGCTCCCACCGCCTGGCCGTCCACTTCGGCGATTAAAGGCTCGCTGAAAGGCTGAAGGCTGAAGGTGGAAAACGGGACGCTCATAAAATTACGCCAGACGGTCTGGTAGTAGCCTTCTTCCCGGATCAAAAACCCGTCCCGCACCGACGTTTCTGCATACATGCGGTACAGCAAAGGCAAATCGTCCACCGTCCCGGCCCGCACCGTGACGCCCTTCTTCTGCGCCAGGCGGACATTGTAACGCGTCTTCTGCTTCATGCGCGCCAGCATCTCGTCTTCGGATGGGGACAGGTCAATCAGGACGGTGTTGTGGAACTGGATTTGGTCTCGCGAGAATAGCCATCCCCGCCGTGTCAGTTCGGACTTAACCTCTTGTCCGCCGATAAACT
>JAPLGV010000156.1 GCA_026389975.1 Chloroflexota bacterium | reverse complement strand
CGCTATGTCAACCGAGTATTCCGCCTTTTTGAGGGCGCAATTGCCTTCGCAAGGAACCAGGGGGATTGCGTCCTATCAAGACAATGGGCGGCTTCGACTGATGTGAAAGGATAGTACGTGGCGCGCCGCGGGAGTTTATTCAGGCTGGGTAGCTGCGGCATTTCCCGGGTTTTTGCGCCAGAAAGGTACAGCAAGGAAAAAGTAGAGTGGACGATGGTTGCCCCCTTACGGAATTTCTTCGCCTCGCCCGGCGATAAAGAGCCGGTACCATTCCTCGCGCGTTAACTCGACTTTGTCGCCCTCACAGGCTGCCCACATGCGTTCCGGATTGGTTGTACCGATCACCGGCTGGATGTGGGCGGGGTGCCTCAGGATCCACGCGATCAGGATGGCTTCCCCGGGCACACCTTTTTCACGCGCCATTTTGGATACCTGTTTGATTGCCTTAATGAGAGGATCAGATGATTTCCCGGTTTTACGCCCCGTCAGGGTTCCCACAGCCAGTGGACTCCAGGCCTGCAGGATGATGTCATGCAGGCGGCAATATTCGAGGCTGTCTTCATCCCGGGTCAGGCGCGGATTCCTTTGGTTGAAGACGATCCCTTCATCCAGTAACTGGGTATGGATCAGATTGAATTCCACCTGGTTGAAGATGATCGGCTGGCGGACGTATTTTTTCAGCAAGGTAAGCTGCGCGGCAGTGTGGTTGCTTACACCGAAGTAACGCACTTTCCCGGACTGATTGAGATCGTCAAAAGCCCGCGCAACTTCTTCCGGCTCGACCAGCGGGTCGGGGCGGTGGAGCAGCAGCACATCCAGATAATCGGTCTTCAGACGCTTCAGGCTGGCTTCCACGGAACTGAGAATATGGCCGCAACTAAAATCATAACGGGTTGGAGAATCAGAGTCTGGATCGGCATTGAGACGGATCCCGCACTTGGTCTGCAGATAGATTTTTTGACGCAGGGCAGGCGAGTTCTCCCAAAGGCCGGAGAAGGCTTCCTCGGATTTCCCCCGGCAGTAGATGTTGGCGTGATCAAAGAAATTTATCCCCAAATCCAGCGCAGCTTGGACGGTGGCGATGGCCTGTTTGCGTATGGAGCCTGTTAACGGCTGATCTTCCCAGTTTCCGCCGATGTTCATGCACCCGTAAGCAATTCGGGAGACTTCCAGGTCAGTATTGGCGATTTTTTGCATTTTCATAATGGCTGCTCCTGACTGAGAATCTGTGAAATATTAAAAACCTGCTTGACGAGCTATCTCATCTGTGTTAAGGTGTGAACGTTCACATTAATTCGACTTATTATAAGCCATCCTGGTTCTTTTCTGAGCACGGCGCTTATCTTTAATATGGTCAACCTATGTTTTTTGGGATAACAGGAGTACTCGATGAAAAAATGGTTCATCTTATTATTGATTATTGGAATCGCCTTGCTTCTTGCCTCGTTCTTTATCTATGCATCTTGGATTGGGTATTGCTACCCGGCCACCTTGCCAGAAAGGTCGCCGGAACAGGTGCTGCAGTTCCAGCAGGATTGCGGTCAGGATGCAAACCAGGTGCGGCCATCCTCGGGATTCCTGGCATTATTTATAGCGGGTGTACTATTAGTCACGACTTACTGGTTGGTGCGGCCTCCCAAGGCCAATATTCCGCGTAAAGGACCTCTGGCGAGCTTCCTGATGCTGACGCTTTTTGAATGTTTGCTCCTGGTATTGCTTGCGCTGTTGAGTTATCCGGATATAAACGCCGCGTCTGGTAAGGTGGCATTGGTGATGGCTGGTTTTGGTTTCATAAGCTATATTGCTATATTGGGGATATGGCAGTGGAAACGCTGGGGACTGCTGCTTTTTCAAGCTGTGACGGTGTTGTTGACTATTTATACTGGTCTGAACGGCATTTCGTACCTCCTGGCTGTGGTTGCCATCTTCAGCGCAATCTTCCTGACATTAATCCTGCGG
>JAPLGV010000105.1 GCA_026389975.1 Chloroflexota bacterium | reverse complement strand
CCACCCGCGCCGGGCCCCGCTTGCAGACGGCGCAAGGCTGCCTTGATCCTCGCCACCAGCTCCCGCGGGCTGAACGGCTTAGTGACATAATCGTCTGCGCCCACGGACAGCCCGACGACCCGATCCATTTCTTCCGTCTTGGCGGTGAGCAGGATGACATACACCTGCGATTCGCGGCGCAGACGGGTAAGCACTTCCAGGCCATCCAGTCCTGGAAGCATGAGGTCGAGAACGATCACGTCAGGCTTATAGGCCCGCGCCGCTTTCAGCCCGGCATTCCCATCCGAAGCGGTGTAAACCTCAAAGCCCTCAGGTTTCAGGTATGCTGTAACCAGGTTGCCGATAGAAGGTTCATCATCGATGACAAGGATTTTCGCCATAATCTGATAGTAAACTAAAAAAGGACGGGCGTAAAGCCCGTCCTCAAAGCCTGCGAGCTAGTACATCTTCTCTTCGATGAATGTCCCGTGCCAGGTATGCAGGAAGACCTGGCCGCTGTAACCGTTGACGCTCAACATGCCGGCCACCACGCCGTCCCTCTCGAAATCGAGTGTGTAGTAGCCATAGAATTGCACCGGATCGGTCGCGGCGGTCGCGCCTGCAAGGTTGGCATCCAGGTAAGTCTGGGCAACCTCGATGGCCTTTTCAGGGCTGACGGTCATGTCAGCGGAAACCCCGGCAGGGATGGCACTGGACAAGCCATTGCCGCCCATCATACCGTTCATCATGCCGCCTCGGCCGCCCATCATATTCTGGTGGTTCAGGCCGCCGTACTTGAGGTTCCACATGATGTTGGGGCCGTATTCAGGGTAGGCCGTCCGGGAGACCGGATCCACAAGCAGTTCAAAGGCTCCCAGCCCGGTGCTTGCCTCGGTCACAACCACGTAGGCGTTGTTGTCGAAGATCATGATCTCTGAAATCTTCAAATCGGGATTGTTCAGAGTGGCCAGGTAGCTTTCGGCAGCTGCTTTCGCTTCATCAAGCGTGAGGGGGGTAACACTGGCGCTGTTGTAACCGTATCCACCCATCATTCCGGGGCCCATACCGTAGCCGCCCTGTCCACCCATCATGCCATAACCGGTGCGGGATCCGCTCATCATGCCGGAGATGTACCCATTATTGTTGCCGGTTTTCCAGCCATAGCCGCCCATCATACCAGTAGTGCCATACGTTGTTGCGCGGGCATACATGTTACCAGCAAGAAAGACGCCGCCAGCCAGGGCCAGGATGGCGATCACGATCAGCGTGTTACGAATAATTTTATTCATTTTCTATCTCCTTTGAGAATTCTGATGCACATTTTCGTGTGTGCTTATGTTTGGATTATAGGCCAGTCAAGTAAAGTGCCTATAAAGGGTAGATAAAGGTTTTGTAAAGATTATTAACCGCTTGGATTCAAGACCAGCATGGAAATTGGAGAGGATGAGACCGCCCCGAGCGCCCACAAGCGGGAAAACAGGCCGGCGGCAGCCAGGGAGAAGAGCAGGACCGTCTCCCAGGTAAGGGGTGCCACCCGGGAGAGGAATCGTCCCACCCAGCTGGCTTCGCCCGGTACCGCCGCGCCCGGAAGTGTATTTGTGACCCTGGCCGATTCCATGATCAGACCACGTCACCTTTCCACCGATACCAAAGCCACCCAGCCAAGAAACCGATCACAGCGCCTACTGCACCGGAAGCCCAATGGATCGGGTGGGGATACCCGTCCAGGGCGATGCGGGCGACGAGATAGCTCAGGAAGCCCAGCCCTAACGCCCAT
>JAPLGV010000296.1 GCA_026389975.1 Chloroflexota bacterium | reverse complement strand
TTGACCATTTTCCCCATCTGAAAGGAACGCCGTGCAGACCCGGAACCGGCTGGCCTCGGCCAGGGCCTCCAACTCCGCCTCGTCAAAGTGATGCACGTAGCGCAGCCCGCGCCCGCCGCTGCGCCAATCGAGCAGGTAATCGCCGGGGTCCACATCGTCGTCAGAGAGACCAATCTCCTGCCAGGGTTGGACGCGGCTTTTGAGTTTGTCGCTGTTCAGGAATTGCCATTCCGAATGGATAAATTGGCCGCCAGGGCGCAACAATTCATGGGTTTTTTGCAGAATATTGAGGCGCAGGTTCACACCGGGGATGTGATGAAGTACCGCGAAGGCTGTCACCAGGTCGAAAAACTGGTGGATGGGCGTGACCATGCGCTTATCCCAATCCGCGGCAGTCAGGTCCGCGCGGATAAACGTGGCCGGGGCATCCTCCCAGCCGTGCCGGGCTACTTCGAGCAGCGGCATGCTGAAGTCCAAACCCGTGTACGGACCGCGCTGTCCCCGCCGCATCCGTTCGCGTGCCAGTTCGCCGTTGCCGCAGCCCAGGTCGAGCAGCGACTCGTCGCCGGTCAGCGTGTCCAATATCCGCTGAACGCCCGGCTGGAGTCGCTGGCGCGTGGACGAAAATTCCCGCCCGAAGGTCTGGTAGAATTGTTTATTCAAAGATAGCAGCCGCGCTGTGGTATCGACGTTCATAATCTAATTATATCTGTGTTTACCCATGGTTAAGAAACTGAACTGGAGCGAAATGCGCTCTCTCCCCCCCGAAAAAATGGCTCAGGCGCGCCGCGCCCTGGAAGATGTGCGTCTCGGGAAGCCGCTGGGGACCGCCCTGCGGGAGCATTCCTGGAACAATGCGCCGCTCCACAAGTCCGCGCTGGTGGCGGTCTACCAGCAGTTGGTCGAATCTGGTGAGTGGGAGCCGGACGAGGCGCTGCTGGCCGCCATCCGCCTGAAGCCGGTGCGGACGCTCTCCGGCGTGACCACCGTCACCGTGCTGACCAAACCCTATCCCTGCCCCGGCAAGTGCATTTTCTGCCCGGACGATGAGCGCATGCCGAAATCCTACTTGCCCGACGAACCGGGAGCGATGCGCGCCCTGGAGCATAACTTTGACCCGTACACGCAAGTGCAATCGCGCCTGGAAGCCCTGACCGCGGTAGGCCATCCGACCGACAAAATCGAACTGCTCATCCTGGGTGGGACGTTCTCGTCCTACAGGCGGGATTACCAGGCATGGTTTGTAAAACAGTGTTTCGAGGCCTTGAATGATGATTGTAGGGGCGACCCTCATCGTCCCCGCAGGGGATGTGGTCGCCCAGGGGCAGGGACAAGCCCTGCCCCTACATTGGCGGAAATCCACAGCCTCAACGAATTCGCCCCGCACCGCAACGTGGGCCTGGTGGTCGAGACGCGCCCCGACGAAATCACCCCGGACGAACTGGCCTGGTTCCGCGCCCTCGGCGTGACCAAAGTCCAGATGGGCGTGCAGAGTCTGGATGATCCTATTTTGGAACTCAACCAGCGCGGCCATACCGTGGCCGAGGCGCACCGCGCCGTGGCCCTGCTGCGCGCGGCCGGGTTCAAAATCGTCCTGCACTGGATGCCCAACCTGCTGGGCGCCACGCCCGAATCCGACCGGGCCGACTTCCCCCGCCTGTGGGAGGGTCTCTGCCCGGACGAAATCAAGATCTACCCGACACAATTGCTCGAAAACGCGCCGCTCTACGAAATCTGGAAACGCGGCGAATACCGACCCTACACCACCGACGAACTCATCCATCTCATTGCCGACGTGAAACCGTCCATCCCGCGCTACTGCCGCGTCAACCGCATCATCCGCGACATCCCGTCCACGCACGTGGTCGAGGGTAATAAACGCACCAGTCTGCGGCAGGATGTCCATGTCGAAATGGCCCGGCGCGGGGCACACTGCGACTGCATCCGCTGCCGCGAGGTGCGCGGCGGGAAAGTGAAACCCGCCGCCCTGCGCCTCGACGATCTGGTCTACCATCCTGACGGAGCCGAGGAACACTTCCTGTCCTTCGTCACGCCGGAGGATCAAATCGCCGGGTTCCTGCGGCTTTCCCTTCCGGGAGCGGATTCTCCCGTCACCGGTCTCGCTGACCTGGACGGGGCGGCCATCATCCGTGAAGTACACGTCTACGGACAATCGCTGGCAGTGGGAACGGAGCAGAGCGGCGCAGCCCAGCACACGGGTCTCGGTACGCGGCTGCTTGCGGAAGCGGATAACCTCGCCCGTGCAAAAGGTTACCGCCGGATGGTGGTCATCGCGGCGGTGGGCACACGTCAATATTATCTGGAACGCGGGTTTGAACGCGGGGTAGTCCCGGTTCCAGCACGGGGCGGGGAACTATATCTGCGAAAGTCCCGGTTCTAGCGAGGTAGTCCCTGTTCCCGCGTGGTAGTCCCGGTTCTCGCGAGGTAGTCCCGGTTCCAGCATATCATCCCGAATCTCTCGGTTAGTCCCGGTTCTATCACGGGGTACGGGACGGGGAGGGGCTGGACCTCGGAGACGGCGGCACGCAGCCGGAGTGCTTTCCAGCCACGGGCGGAAATCGAGCAGCATGCTCACCAGACGGCGACGCCGGTCCGGCTGGAGAGACTCTTTTCCGTTCAGGCGCGCTCCGTCCATTTCCAACCATATTCTTCCAGAAAGCGTCCG
>JAPLGV010000462.1 GCA_026389975.1 Chloroflexota bacterium | reverse complement strand
AACCCACTGGAGGCGTGAAACACATCCAACTAGAGTTTCCAGACAGAAACTATCTACTGCTTCTTGCATAAAACCGTGAACATTTATCGATCAAAATACAGGGACCTTCGGCAGCAATTTGGGTTCAGATATTTACGCAGTACCCTGTAGATCAGCCAATGATCAGCCAAACCAAAATTCCCACCAGCAGGCACGCGCAGGCCCAGGCCAAGACCAGGCTGAGCGCTAACCAGGCCGGCCCCGGTACGCATCCCAGCCAAGGTCAGTACTGTCGCAAGGTGGAGGAACCGGTGTAGGCCACGTTCCAAGCGAGGCCACCCTTTACATGCCCTTTTTGTGCTAGAATAAAACATCGACTGCGATAAGGAGGCACGTCCCCATGGACAACAAAGAGCTTCGTAAACTTCTCCATCAACTTCACGATGAAATCAAAAACACCCGGACGGTTGACGAAAAGGGCAGTGAGTTGCTGCGTGACCTTGAAGGGGAACTCCGCGCATTGCTCGAGCGCTCGGAGGGGAATCCCGTGCAGTTGCATCCCTCCATTGTTCAGGGCCTGGAAGGGGAATCCCGTGCAGTTGCATCCCTCCATTGTTCAGGGCCTGGAAGGCGCTGTCAATCATTTCGAGGCCACCCACCCCGACCTGACGATGCTGATTTCCAAGCTGCTGGATTCTCTGAGCAACGCCGGGATTTGATCTGGTCGAGGCGCTGGTTTCGATTCCCGGAAGTGTATGGGCGAATTTTACGCGGCGAGACGGGTCCGCGGGCACTCGCAAGCAAAAACACCCCATTTTTGAAAAGGCGCTCTTTTGATTAAACCAGCCAATACAAAATTCCCACCAGCACGCACGCGCAGGCACAGGCCAGGACCAGGCTGAGCGCAATCCAGGCCGGCCCCGGTACGCGCTCCAGCCAGACCCAGCGGGGCACGCTTGAAAAATCCTTTTCCGAGCCGATCAGCATTTCACGCCGTTTCCACACCATCCAGACCACATAAGGTATACCGAGCACGAGAGCGCTCAAGGCAAACAGGTTGTTGAGCAAGGTTTGAACATCCTGGGAGAGCTGGTTTGTCTCTGCAATGCGCTCATTGGACAGGAACAGCATACAGGCCACAACCAGGAGGAGAGTCCCGAAATAAAGCAACACGCGGGCGCGTTTGGGCAGGATGCGCCCATCAACACCGGTAAACGCTACGCCCATGCCGAAAAGGTTATAGGTGGTCAGGCCAACGAACAGCAATGTAGGCGGGAAGAACCCGGTCATTTTCAGCAGGAGTTCAGTAAAATCATGCCCGGCAAAAGCCAGGGAAAGTCCCAGTACCACCACCGGAGTGGCCAGACTCAACGTCAGGAAAACAGCGCTGGTGGAACCCGACCAACGGTGGGCAATCCACACAACCAGGGCGCCCAGAATGAGCAGAGTTGAAAACAGCACATCCAACAGCAAAAAGCCATCCCTGGTCAGCCAGAAAACCAGCATGACCACTGCCGGGTGGATAAGCAGCACAAACACAACCAGGGCGCTGAGTGCCGAAAAAGGCAGGATCTCGCGGGCAATCCGTGTGAAACCCCGGCCGATTGTAATGCCCAGGTCAATGACGCTGAGACCCAGCAGGACCCAGAACACAAGCGTCAGGAGCATCACAATGGCAAAATTGGCCGAAAGCGAAGAGGCCACCTCGGCATTTGTAGGCGATATTCCAACCGAAAGGATGACAATAACGGATACGGCTCCCAGCCAGCCAAAGAAATGCAGGCCCGGCAGATCGCGCCAGAAATTCATCCGGAAGGTCAGTCCATAAATAACGAGAACCGTGAAAAAGAAGAGCAGCTCCAAAAAGATGAGCAGGAGATTACCACCGGTAACCAGGAATAATTGCAGGGCATACAAAACCAGGATCGGCAGAAAGATGCGCGCTCTGGCGGCCGCGGCGCCGGACAGCAGGTAGGCCCAGCCCAGGATAAAAGCCAGGCCGGCGATTGCCATGACGACCAGCGGCACCTTATCGTTTTGTCCCGCCAGCGTGTACTCGACAGTTTGAAGGCGGTCTCCGGCGAGTTCGACCAGCAAGGTGAAGAACAACAGGCCAAAGACGGCCAGGTAGCCAGCTATGGTCAGGATTTTCAGGCTGACCGGTAAGCCTTGCAGATCAATAAAATTCCCTGCAAAGGTGCGGCGCAGTAAATTTGGTTTAGGAGGTTTTGGAGTGTCCAAAGGGTTCCTTTTCGCAGCTCCTATTATACATTTTTTGAGCCTCTTCCGCCCCGGGGTGGAACCTTGTATCAGGGCTTTCAAAGCCTGAAAGCCTGGTCATCCCCACCCCCTGACCCCCGCACCAGGGCGGGGGAAAAGAAGATCTTGGATTCAAAAAAAGGCAACCCATCGGGTTGCCTTTTTTTACTTTCTAGCCTGTCGGGCTGAACTTTGCCATCAGGCTGGCGATGCCTTTCAATTCCAGCCACCATTGTTCCTTCGGGCGCTCGTAGCGGGCATCAATCATGCGCTCGAAATCGCGCATGTCATGGAAATTGAACTTGCCCTTTTGCAGGCCGATGAAGGCGCAGTTGTTGCTGCCCTGGTTGCACTCTTTGATGAGATATTCCAGGCACAGGCGGGAGAGCCGGGTGGCCTGGATACGGTCAAAGGGCGAAGGGTCGCCGCCTTGCTGCAGGTGGCCCAGGACGGCCGGGCGCACGTCGAACACATCCCGGCCTTCTTCTTCGAAGAGCGAGCACATGAACTGAGTGGTATATACCTTGTTGGCGTACTCACTGCGGATCATCAGTCCCAGCCGTTTACCGGCTTCAAAACCGCGCGTCAGGTTATCCACGTCCTGTTGCAGATCTTTGAGCGTGACGCCTTCCTCGTGCATGTAGACGCGCTCTGCGCCGGTTGCCAGTCCGCTCATCAGGGCCAGGTAGCCGCACCAATGTCCCATCACCTCCACCACGAAACAGCGCCGGGTGGCGACCGCCGACTGCTTGATCTTATCCACCGCGTCCACGATACTGTTGAGGGCGGTGTCCGCGCCGATGCTAAACTCCGAGCCGGGCAGGTTGTTGTTGATCGAAGCCGGCAGGCAGATGATCGGGATGTTGAAGGCCGGGAAGTTGGGCCGGGAGGTGAGCATCGTATGGACCGCTTCGTACCCGTTCCAGCCGCCGATGACCAGCAGGGCGTTGATGGAATTGTTTTCAATCGTACGGGCAATGGCATACAGGTCACTGCCCTGCGGGACGACGCGGCTGGTACCCAGCATGGACCCGCCCAGGGAGGCCCAGCCGGACACGTCCATCCAGTTCATTTCCTGGACCTCGTTCTTGGCCAGCCCATCAAAACCGTTTTTGACCCCCAGCATGAACTGGCCCTGGTCCAGACCGAGGCGGATGGCCGCCCTGGCGGCGGTGTTCATCCCCGGGGCGGGCGCGCCGGAATTGAGGACGGCAATGCGGAAACGTTTCTGACCGGGGGCGGCGGGGTGGGGCAGGGCGCGCACCATCGTTGTCAACGTGTTCAAGGCATCCTTGAAGCTGGTGCTGCGCAGGCTCATGGCCTTTTCGTAATCCCTGGCGGCAATCGCATCGGCCACGGCCCGGGTTTTATTCACGCATTCCATTAGCGGGAAATGGGTGATGTGGTTGGCCCTGGTACCGACCACCACGGGTTCGTCTTCGGGTTTGGCTTTGAGCAGGGTTTCGACCGCTTCGTAACCCAACTGGGTTGCCAGGATGCGGTCGTAGGCGCTCGGACGTCCACCCCGCTGGACGTGGCCGAGCACGGTCACGCGCACTTCCTCGCCCAGGTGCGCTTCCAGCACGCGTTGGACGTCAGAACTGCCGATGTATTTCCCCTGGCTGTCGCGGGCACCTTCGGCAATGATGATGATATGGTCGCGCCGTCCGGCCTGGGTCCCGGCTTTCAGGCGTTCGACCATCACTTCCTGCCAGTTGTCCACGTCGGGCGGCGCTTCGGGGATCAGCACCCAGTCGGCGCCGGTAGCCAGGGCGCTGTACAGCGCCAGGTAACCGCAGTTGCGTCCCATCACTTTGACGATGAAGGTGCGCTGATGGCTGGCGGCGGTGCTGGTGATGGCGTCCACCGCCTCGGTGATACGATGCAGTGCGCTGTCGGCGCCAATGGTCATGTCGGGACCGGAGAAATCATTGTCAATCGAACCGACCAACCCGACGATGATCAAGCTGGGGTGCGCCGCGGCAACCTCGGCGCTGATCTCGCCGCTTTTGGCAAGTTCGTCAACCAGCGAGGGCCATTCCTGACGAAAGACGTTTGCCCCGGTCAGTGAGCCGTCGCCGCCGATGACAACCAGCCCGTCAATCCCATTCTGGATCAAATTGTAGGCTGCTTTTTGGCGTCCCTCACGGGTGCGGAACTCTTCGCTGCGGGCTGTCCCGATGATGGTCCCGCCGCGCTGCAAAATCCCGCCGACCGAGTCCCAGTCCATCTTTTGGATACAGTCGCCGCCCTCGATCAATCCCTGGTATCCCTCGTAAATAGCATAGATTTCCGCCCTTTTATCCAATGCGGTACGCACCACGGCCCGCACGGCTGCATTCATGCCCTGGGCGTCGCCGCCGCTGGTGAGGACTGCAATTCGTTTGGTTGTCATATTTTTGTGATTCTCCGGCCAAGAAGTTGGCTTAATTGTATCATCTCAACAAAGGGGGGGAAAGTGGGGTGTTTTTGGCGGGCTTCGCCCGCCAAAAACACCCCACACCCCCACTCCCCAAGTTATTGAGAGGATACCTTAATTGTACTGTAGAAAATGCCTGATGAGTCTTCTTGATTGGCGAACATCACACGGGCAGCGGAACAATTGCCTCGCGGCGACACATCACTTGTGTTTGCCTCAAGTTTAAAGCAGGCTCATTTCATTCCCTTAGATCTCACAGGAAGGACAAAGTGGGCAAACCAGACGAATGCCCAGGCAAGCGGCAGCCCGATCACCTGTGCCGACCAGCGCAAGGGTTCCGGGAAAAGTGCCAAACCCCAGGGTGCCAGTAAGGCAATCACGACACTTGCAGCAGACAGGCGGCTCATCTGCTCTGCCTCTGCAGGAACCAGTATCCCCAGTAGCAGGTCATAGATCCAACGCATGGGGAAGAGTGCCAGCCCGGCCAAGATAGCCGCCGAAAACCATTGGGTGCGGTTACGAGTACGCAGAAAATAGATGAACGCATAGGCCCCTATCCCGGTAAAGAGGAAAGCATATAAGGCTTTCCAGGGCCATGCAAGAAGCGCCAGACTCCAGAGGACAGGGGCTCCGCCGGTATTTTTTAATAGTTGCAGGTAATCAGGGATCCAATTCCCCACGGCAAACCAGCTCGCCAGGGATAGAACTCCGATGCAGGAGGCAAACCCCGCGATGAGATAGACCCTTCGTTCGACTAGCGCCCAGAGGAGCATCCCTGCCATCGCAAGTATGGTGAGGGTGGGTTTTAGAATGGACAATGCCAGGAATATGCCAGCCATTATTTCGCGGAAAATGGTCCTTGCAGATTTTGTTTCCCTGTGATTCGAGCCTGGAATCCGGGAGCCGCGTTGCATAGGGAGGCCACCCACCAGGCGGATGGCCAAGAACAGGGCACCCAGGCTAACCAGACTCAATTGTCCCTTCGTCACTGCGATGGATAGGAAAGGCAGGCACCCTACCGCCAGCACAACCGCCCAGAAGCCGGTGCGACCGATCCGGTGGCCTCCCCAGCGGAATGCCAAATAACCGATGAGATGGATTATGCCTAAGAGCAGTGATCCGGTCCACAGGGCAACAGCCCACTTGAGCGGCAGCAGAGCCCAGGGCGCAAGCAGCAAGAAGATCCATGCCGGGTAGACGAACAGCATGGGATCGCCCCCCGCTTCGGGCGGACCGCCGAGAAGAACAGTTTGGATGAGATGGGTTGTGCCAGTGCTGTAAGGACTCTGTCCCGTCAGCATGGCGCGCACCCCCACCCAGTAAGGGACGAAGTCCATCCCAACCCAGTGGATCGTCCCATGGGGACCTGGGATCAACCAGCGATCCCATAACCAGAACATCGTGAGGATAAATGCAGCCCAAAGCCCCAACTCGACAAAAATCAGGATGACCTTTTTTCTCGCGGGCATGGGTGTCCTTTTATATATGAGCTTGTTTCAACATCGGCATTTTGATGCCATGCCTCCTGGCTGCCTCGATGGCGATCTCGTACCCGGCGTCCGCGTGGCGGACGATACCCATGCCAGGGTCGGTGGTCAGAACGCGCTCCAGCCGCCGCGCGGCTTCGGGCGTGCCGTCGGCCACGATGACCTGACCGGCATGCTGGCTGTAGCCGATGCCCACCCCGCCGCCGTGGTGGAACGAGACCCAGGTGGCTCCGCCGACAGCGTTGATCATGGCGTTCAGGATGGCCCAGTCGGAGATGGCATCCGAACCGTCCTTCATCGCCTCGGTCTCGCGGTTCGGGCTGGCGACCGAGCCGCAGTCGAGGTGGTCGCGCCCGATGACGATGGGCGCTTTCAAGGTCCCGTTCGCCACCAACTCGTTGAATTTCAGTCCGGCCTTGGCGCGTTCTCCGTAGCCGAGCCAGCAGATGCGCGCCGGCAATCCCTGGAACGGGACTTTTTCGCGTGCCAGCTTCAGCCAGCGGCGCAGGTGGTCGTCGGCAGGGAACAGGTCCAGCACCGCCGCGTCCGTCTTATAAATGTCCTCAGGGTCGCCGGAGAGCGCCACCCAGCGGAAGGGTCCCTTGCCCTCGCAGAAAAGCGGGCGGATGTAGGCCGGAACGAAGCCGGGGAAATCGAAGGCGTCCGTCACACCGTGGTTATAAGCCTGCTGGCGCAGATTGTTGCCGTAGTCGAATACTTCGGCGCCCTTGCGCTGGAATTCGAGCATGGCGCGTACGTGCTGCGCCATGGAAGCCATCGCCCGTTTTTTGTACTCTTCGGGGTTGGACTTGCGCAGTTCGTCCGCGGCGGCCACCGACAGCCCGGTGGGGACGTACATCAGCGCCTCGTGCGCCGAGGTTTGGTCTGTCACCACGTCGGGGATGATGCCACGCATCGCCAGTTCCTGATAGATGTCAGCGGCGTTGCCGATCAGACCGATGGACTGCGGCTTCTCCTTATCCGTGAACTGCTCGACGAGGGTCATGGCTTCTTCGAGATTATCCACCACCCGGTCCACATAGCCGATGTCGAGGCGGCGCTTGGCGCGCGCCGGGTCCACTTCGACGATGAGGCCGACGCCCTCGTTCATGGTGATGGCCAGCGGCTGCGCCCCGCCCATCCCGCCGAGACCGGCGGTCAGGCAGAACTTGCCCTTGAGCGAGCCCCAGCCTTTGAGTTTGGCTAAAGCGCCGAAGGTTTCGTAGGTGCCCTGCAGGATGCCCTGCGTGCCGATGTAGATCCACGAACCGGCGGTCATCTGCCCGTACATGATCAGTCCCTGGGCAACCAGTTTATCGAAGTGCTCCCAGGTAGCCCAGTGCGGGACGAGGTTGGAATTGGCAATGAGCACGCGCGGCGCGTCGGGATGCGATTTGAAAACCGCCACCGGTTTGCCGGATTGTACCAGCAGCGTCTCATCGTCTTCGAGATTTTTGAGCGACTCGAGGATGGCGTCGAAACACTCCCAGTTGCGGGCCGCCTGTCCGCGCCCGCCGTAGACGACCAAGTCCTGCGGGCGCTCGGCTACGTCCGGGTCGAGGTTGTTCTGGATCATGCGGTAGGCGGCTTCGGTCAGCCAGGATTTACAGGTGAGAGTTGTGCCGCGCGGGGCGCGGACGGTGCGAGGTCCGGACATGCAATGTCTCCTTTGTGGGAAGAATTTCCTCGCGGTAATTATACGCCACGCGGGGACTCATGCAAACCATCTTCAGGGTGCGATGCAGGGCTTTCACAAAGTCTACTGCTATTTACGCAGTACCCTGTGAAAGCCTGGTAATCCCCACCCCCTGACATCACTAGGATGATAGCCGGAGAACCAAATTCGGAATCAAAGCGGATGGAGATGATAAAATTAGACATCTGTGTTTTCTTTTTTAAACTCTTATGCCATATCTGATTGACGGTCATAACCTGATCCCCAAACTGGGCCTGCGCCTGGACCAGTTCGACGACGAACTGGACCTCCTGGTCCGCTTGCAGGAATTCTGCCGTCTGCGCCGTGCCCAGGTGGAAGTCTACTTTGACGGCGCTCCGCCGGGACAGGCATCCACGCGCAAGGCAGGCGTGGTAACGGCGCACTTCATCCGCCAGGGTTCCAGCGCGGATGCCGCCATCGAAGCCCGGCTTATACAACTGAAGAAAGCGGCCAAAAACTGGACGGTGGTCAGTTCCGATGGACGCGTCCAGCGCGCCGCAGGAGCTGCCCACGCCGGGGCAATGTCTGCGGAAGAATTTGCCCAGGAGATGGTCAAAGCACAGACGATTCGCGTGACGAAATCCAAGAGTGAGTCGGTGCTGAGTCCCGACGAGGTGGAGGAGTGGCTGAAATTCTTTGAGAAGCGGGAGAGATGAAATTGGACAATTCTAATCTTTTTTTAATACAATTAAGACAATTGTGGTGTAATATCTCTACAAGATACCTGTTCTCCTTTTACTGGTACATCAGGTATCTGCCATCGAAGGTCAGCATGCCCCCGCATGCAGACCATATACGGTGGTGTCCCCTCCCCCTTAGATCACCAGGCTTTGTGCCTGGTGATCGCTTTAACAGAGAACTTTGTGGTTTAATTGGAATATGATCAATACTGTGAAGAGATTCCCTGTTCATGGCTGGATCGGACTGGGCCTGGTAGCCGTCTTCTGGACACTTAACTGGACCCTGAACGGGCTGCGCACGCAGTGGGCTTTTTTTCCCCTCTGGTTGGGTTACTGCCTGACGATTGACGCTCTGGTGCTCTGGCGCACCGGTACTTCGCTCTTTGTCCGCAACTGGAGGAAATATATTGGTTTGTTTATTGCCTCCGCGCCGGTCTGGTGGCTGTTCGAACTTGCCAACTGGCGCTTGCAGAACTGGCATTATGATGGCGCCGAGGCATTCTCTACACTCCATTTCTGGTTCTGGGCCACGATTAATTTCACCACCGTCATCCCGGCGGTTTTCGGGAGCGCCGAACTGATGCGCAGTTTTCTCACAAAGCCGATGAAGGGTCCGATCATTTGCCCGACGAAA
>JAPLGV010000414.1 GCA_026389975.1 Chloroflexota bacterium | reverse complement strand
TTCGAGTCCCTTTGCGCCCACTTAAATACCCCCACCCATGGGGGTATTTGCTTTATTAAGCCTATCTGTGGGGATATTGGACTGTGTGGCGTTATTCAGGGGAATAATCTGCTGCAACCCGCTTTTATGGTTATACTAATAGCGACAGATTCGTCTGTCATCTGAGAGCTCCTTTCGGTATTGTTGACGCAACTACAATATTGATCGGAACTCTCTCTTTTTGCAACCCCTTTCTATGGATTTCTGTGACTGTAACTAACGTTAAATTGGCTATTGTTTTTAAGTTGTGTTCGTTGTATAGTAATTTAAATGAATACTATATTTACTTTCTCGCCATATAAATAGTTATTGGTAGGTCGTTATTGAAGGGCATGTAGCCTGTTTAGGCAAAGAAAGGAGAGACAGCATGTCCCACTATCATCAGCATAGGTTGACCCGCCGCTGCCCCTGAGCCATTCCGTTGTACGTAAAGAGGCTGAAATGAAAATATATTTCTTTCTTCTTTCCCTCCTTTTGATGGCAAGCGCTTGCGCCAGCTCAACCCCATGCCCGCAGGCAACGCAGGAATGGCTCAGGGTGGATCCTTTGCCGGCGACCACGGATCAGCTATCAATTATTGTGCATGTCTCGCTGGGGCACATGGAAGAGATCAAGGTAGTTACGGAGTCGGGAACCTTCACCAGCGCCACATCATGAGGTCACTTTGCTGCCAAACACTGTTCATCATTTGAAAGTTTTCGGCAAAGTTGAGATAGTTGAAGGACATGATGGCTGCCAATATGGAGGCTATACTCTTTCAACTGAGTTTGATAAGGATTTCAACCCGCTGGTGATCGAACAGACGAGTCCATGATGTTTTTTATGCTAGTTGAGAGATTGGTTTAATAGATTCACATGACTGGAGGCAGAAATGACCTTTAGACATACCAAATCCTTAACCACAATTGGAAGTTTGCTTATCGTGCTGTCTATCGCCTGCAGTCTTCTCTCGGGAATTAATCCGGGCGTCGCCGCGGCATTCACCGGGGACCCAGATTTCGGTGTTTTCGCTACACATAAAAATGGCGAGGCGCTGGTTGTGATGACGGATGCAGAAAACGGGGAAGTAGATGAGGTAACTGGAGCGATTTGGTTTTCGCCGGAACGCGAAGCAGTTGTTGTACGCAAAGGAAATAACAACCTTCCTACAGAGGCGGTAATAGGGGATTTTCTTATTCTTTTCAGCAACTATGGCGCTGATTCAGTGGATATTGCGATCATAGGTTCTGATGGAAGCACAACAATAGCCAGGAATGTTAAGTTTGATCCTGCCCTACTTCCAACAACCACCAGCTACGCGCCTGGAAACTCAACCGCCCACTTGGCAGCCCTGTACATACAAACCGGCTTGACATTAGAGGATGTCCTTCTTTCGGGAGCCGGGATGTTACACATTGCCGCTTGTATAATTAATAGTGCTGCCGCGGCTTACACCCTTGTTTTTTTTCCTATCGCTGCGGCAGCCTGTACGAGTGCACTCTCGATCATCAGAGCCGTTTATACCGGGGGGGATCCTTATAGTGAATTTACCGACGTGTTAAATTATGCTAAGGATGCATTAAATCAAGCTCAAGAATTAGAGCAGTCTCAACAAGTCCAGGTTTTTCTGGATGAAACGCCAGAATTTAATCTTGGATCCCACTGCCCCGCTGGCTTCTTTCCCTCGACGGATGGCTACTGCTATCCGGTAAGCGGTGATGGTCCGGTCCTCCAGAGGGATAACGGCTGCGAGCCCGGCTTCAAACCCGCAACGGACGGCTACTGCTATCCGGATAACGGCTGCGAGCCCGGCTTCATACCCGCAACGGACGGTCGATGCTATCCGGATAACGGCTGCGAGCCCGGCTTCATACCCGCAACGGACGGCCGATGCTATCCGGATAACGGCTGCGAGCCCGGTTGGTATCCTGCGACGGATGGCTACTGCTATGAGGATAACGGCTGCGCGCCAGGCTGGTATCCTGCGACGGATGGCTACTGCTATGAGTATAACGGCTGCGCGCCAGGCTACTATCCCGCGACGGATGGCTACTGCTATCCCGGCTGATTTTATAGTCTAATTTACAGGTTAGGATTCACTCTTTAAGAGAGAATGATTCTCTGTAAAAGTTTAAATTGAATAGGATGGCGTTATTACATCGACTGCTATTGCACAAACGCAGGCGGCATGGATGCTGATCCCCACCCAGACAGATTATCCAACCCAGACGGCTTATCCCACCTAAACCCTACAACCTACGATCGTTTTTACAAAGATCGTCACGCCTACCTTTACTTCCACACCTGTCTATACTCCGACCAATACATCAACCCCCCACAAATACTGAAACCCCAAAACCAACCATTGATCCACTAACCACACCTCGCATTGATGGCTTCTACCTCGTTGGTTTAAGCATTGCACCTGGTGTTTGGAAATCGCAGGGTGCGGGAGATAATAGCTACTGGAAAACCACAACACGCACTGACAATATTATTAGCCAAGAAATACATGGGACGCGGTGTTCCCTTCCTAGACTTAATTCAGGAAGGCAATTTCGGCCTGATCTGTGCCACCAAGAAATTTGATTACCGCCGCGGCCACAAATTCAGCACCTATGCCACCTGGTGGATTCGCCAGGCAGTCACGCGTGCCATCGCTGATCAGGGCCGCACCATTCGCGTCCCTGTTCACATGGGTGATCAGATCAATAAATTGCTGCGTGTCCAGCACCAATTAACCCAGCGTTTGGGACGGGAACCCTCGGTGGAGGAATTGGCAACTTCCCTTGAAGTACCGCCCAAGAAGGTTGAGAACATGATCCAGGTGGCACGGCGACCGCTCTCGCTTGAGACGCCAACTGATGATGAAGAGGACTCTGTCCTCGGCGATTTCATCGAAGACGATGAAGTCGCTCCACCTGATGACACTGCCACCTACAATTTGCTTCGCGAACA
>JAPLGV010000033.1 GCA_026389975.1 Chloroflexota bacterium | reverse complement strand
GATGCCGATCTTCAGGATGGATGAAATGTAGGTACGCTTTTCCAATGAGTTCTGCGGGACTTGTAAAGCCGACCGCCCTGGCCGTTGCTTCATTGGCATAGGTGAAATGTCCATTGGTATCCACGCTCATTAACAACGCCTGGGTCCCTTCGACGATTGTGCGTAGCCGGTTCTCGCTTTCTCGCAACGCCTCTTCGGCGCGCTTGCCCTCGGTGATGTCGGTCCCGTAGATGTTGATGTAAGCGAGATCCGGGATTGGCACGATCATAATCGAATAGACCCGCTCTTCGCACTCAACCTCCACGGTCGGATGAGCGCTGTTTCTCGCAGCATTGGCGACCCGTTCCCGCCAGTCGGTTGGCAAATATTCACCCACCGCACAGTTCCACAGGCGCAGCAGCGCTTCACTGGCCAGGTTGGCGTAAATGATTTGCCCTTCCTGCTCAACTCGCAAGATTGGATTGGGATTCTCGTCTGGAAAGCGCGCCAGGGACTCAATCTCCTCTTCCGCCTGCTTGCGCTCGGTGATGTCGGTGATAGTACCAACATACCCGACGATTTGATTTTCAGAATTCATTTCCGGAATTGCCTGCCCCATCACCCAGACAACCGTTCCATCCGGGCGCACAAAACGATAATCCGCAAAAGATGCTTTATGAAGTCGGGTTGTTTCTTGCCAGCCTTTGGTCAGGCTTTCTTTATCCTCCGGATGAACAGCACTAAGCCAGCCATCGCCTAATGCTTCATCAACTGACAATCCGGACAAATGGCACCACATTGGATTAACGTAAGTGGTAGCGCCATTTAGATCGGTACGAAAGATCCCAACGGGAGAAATGGTGGTGATGTTTTTATACCGTTCTTCGCTCTCTCGTTCTTTCGCCCGCGAATTTTCAAGCGAATCGAGCATGGAATTCACACTGGTTGCCAATACAAAAATCTCGTCGTTCCCGTTGGCCTCCACCCGGGAGGAGGCGGTTCCCTGGCTGCCAATCTTCATGACGCTTGAGTTGAGACTGGTCAACCGGGTGATAACCATTCTCTCGAGCAACAACATTGTTACCAGACCTAAGACGATTCCAATTGCAAGCAGGGCCAAGCCTAAGTAACGCATACTCGTCTTTGCCTGAGTAAATGCCTCACGTGGGGTATCGACCCGCAAGATCAGGGCGGGGTTCCCGTAGACATCGTTGACAAGGGTATAGCCCGAAACGACTGTTTCGCTCTGAGGGGCGACAAAAATGGGTTTCACGCCAACCAGCGAGTTCCGCGCCAGAGCAACATCGTCAGGCAAAACATCATCATTATATGGGAAGGTACTTATTGAAAGTTGAGTCCTTTGTGACAATTTGGCAATTTCCGCCTCGTCCAGGCGCCGTCCCATGATGAGAGTCCCGCGGATTGGCCCCTCTCCTTGGCTTGTAACAATGGGTTGTGAAGCGATGATCATCGCTCCTTCGGGGAGAGAAAGGATTCCAGCCATTTTATCCGAAGGATCCTTATAGCTGAGTAGGCGACCACCGACTTGAAGTTCGCTGTATAGGCTCTCCGGGAAAGGAATCTCTGCCTGGCTATCAAGGTCGACCATCTTGCCAAAGACGATTTGACCCGAATTGTTGATAAACAGCATCAATTCAACCCCAAGGTTGGTAAATGTCCCAATGGGAAGGTTGGAATCAATATAGCCTGTATCACCACTGCTAATGAATTCGTAAGTGTCATCCCATGGTGCCCAATCGCCCACAGTTGCATCCATCACTGCGATTTGGTCATCCAGAGCCGCCAGAAGGCGAGTAACATCTCGTGTTGTGCTTTTTTCTTCAGTGACAATTGCGCCCTGTAACAAAAACCACAGGGATGTAAAATAAAGTAATCCCAGCAAGGCTAGAAAAGTCAGGCCAATGACAACCAATGTCTTTATCCGGACGCTCATGCATGCCTCCTCATGGGATTAATAACACTCCCCAGGTCTGCTTTTGTATCTTTCTCAATAATTGGGGGGAAGATGGGGGTTCGCAAGCGGAGAATCTTCAAGAAAACCTTCGCGATATTAATTTTTTCTTCGCGACCTTCGCCTCTTCGCGGTAGAGATTCCTTTTTGCAGTTGACTCAATAATTATATCAGATGGCAGCTCGACCTAGCGAGATGTGTCATTCCCGTAAGAGCATCGGGAGCGTGTGCGAGACGGTGCTTTTCCGTCGAAGCAATCTTCTGTGCCGAGGAGACTGCTTCGTTCCTCGCAGTGACATTATCCATACGGTGCTTTTCCGTCGAAGCAATCTTCTGTGCCGAGGAGACTGCTTCGTTCCTCGCAG
>JAPLGV010000076.1 GCA_026389975.1 Chloroflexota bacterium | reverse complement strand
TGGAGAGATGGTCAGATCGAGTTACTCGTCTCTCCTGAAATTTTGGTAGAGTACCGCCGGGTTGGGAAAATCCTGGCAGGAGGTCATCCTGGCGTTGATTTGAATCCAATCCTGGAATTCGTCGCTCAAAATGCAAAAGTAGTCTCTGCATCGCCCTTCCCTGAACAGGTTTGCGAAGATCCTGATGACGATAAATTCCTGGCTTGTGCGCTGGCAAGCGCAAATAAGGTGATTGTGAGTGGGGATAAGCACTTGTTGAAAGTATCGGGCTATCAGGAAATCGAGGTGCTGAAACCGCGCGAGTTTGTAACAAAATACCTCGCGTAATTGTTGTTTGGTTTTATAGCCTGGGCGGAACTGGCCTTCGGCTGGATCATCGACCAGGTTGGGCCGTTGCTGCTAAAGAAGCAGAAATCCGGGGCTTAAAAACAAATGCCCGGCACTTCAAAAATGCCGGGTATTTTTTTTACGGAGTAGTTAAGCTTTTCCCGCCACGTTCATTTCAGGGATCAAAATATACGGGGCGTAGAAGGTGCTGTAGACCCACTGCGCTTCCTTGCTGACCGCACTCACGTTCTTGAGCAGGTCGTAGATATTGCCTGCAATGGACAGGTCCTTGACGCGCCCGACAATCTCGCCCTTCTCGATCTTGAAGGCCAGCGCCAGCGGGTTGGAGAACGCGCCGGAGATGATGTTGCCCTGTCCGATGCCGAGCAGGTCTTCGACGATGATACCCTCGTCAATGCTGGCGAGAATGTCTTTCAGTGGAGTTTCACCGGGCTGGATGAACAGGTTGGTGAACGACGGCTCGGGCGGGTTGAACAGGCCGCGCGAAGCGTTGCCGGTCGATTCGACCCCGGACTGGGCCGCCGTTTTCAGGTCATAGATGAAGCTCTTGAGCACGCCCTTCTCGATGAGCATGTTGCGGCGGCGCGGCACGCCCTCATCGTCGTAGGAGGCGCTGGCGAACTTGCCGTCAATTGTGCCATCGTCAAGGATGGTGACCTTCTCGTCGAAGAGTTTCTCGCCAATTTTGCCAGACATTGGGGACGTGCCCTAGTAGACTTCCTTGCCGTTCAGGCCCTGGCTGAGCGGCAGAGCCAGCGCCAGCGTCCCGGTGGGGGCGAACAGGACGGGCATCTTGCCGGGTTTGATACTGGTAATGGTGCGGGCTTTCTTGAGTTTTTCCACCAGGCGGCGGGCGAAGGCGAGGTAGTCTTTTTCCCAGACGGTCGTGCCCAACTGATCGTACAGGATGAGCACATCATCACCCTCGATGCGGTCAATCTCGAGACCGAGCGAGAGTGGGGAGGTCTTGAAAGACACATCCAGACCTTTCTGGTTGCGGATGCTGGCCGAAACGAGGCTGCGTTCCAGGCTGACGTTGCAGCGGGCGTTCGGCTCAACCGGCAGGACCAGGTCGAGCATCTCCCGGCCAATCTCCACCAGCCGCGCGATGGGCAGGTCGGCCACAGCCTTGTCAAAGGTGCGGACGATGGGAGCAGGCTGAAGGTCCGGGAAGGAGAACGGGGCTTTGTCCCCATACGTAGCGGACTCGAGGGCGTTGGCGGCCAGTTTGTCCATGGCAGTATCATCGGTGGAAGCGGCAAAGCCGAGTTGTCCCTTGCGGATGACGCGTACCGCCGTGCCTTTGGTCTCGGCGACGGTACAGGTCTTCAGTTGATTCGCTTCGTATTCGACGGTTGTCTTTTCGTTCTGCAAGCTGAGGACTTCGACCTGTTCGGCCTGTTTTTTGAGTTGAGTCAAAATATCCATATTGTTTCTCCTGGGCAGGTACAAGACCAGCCCCTACTCGCCGCCAATGACGACGTTCTGGATGCGGATGTGGGGTGCGCCCATGCCGACTGGCAGGGGTGCCTGGTTGCCCTTGCCGCAGCCGCCGCCGGTGTTCAGCCATTTGAAGTCATTCCCGATGGCGTCAATGTTTTCGAGCGTGGTGAAGAGATTGCCGGCCAGGATCACATCCTTGACCATCTCGGCGATCTTGCCATTGCGGATCATGTAAGCGTAGCCGGAACTGAAGGAGAAATTTTCCAACTGGGTTTGGCCACCGTAGGCTTCGCAGGCGTAGATGCCGAGTTCGATGTCCTTGATCATGTCCTCGAAGGATGTGGTTCCATTGTCGATGGCGGTGTTTGTCATACGCACGATGGGGG
>JAPLGV010000520.1 GCA_026389975.1 Chloroflexota bacterium | reverse complement strand
GCGAGCACAAAGGGGAAAAAGATAAGGCCTTAGTATCTTTTGTGCCCTTCGTGGTTAAACAGGGGGATGAGCCTCTTGGCCGTCTGGCCTCGCCGAAGGAACGCGAACATCCGCTCCCGGCCTCCGATCGCCTCCTCGACGACGCCACCACCCTCCTCGCTGCCCTGCGGATGGGACTCCCGCCCCCGGAGACGCGCATCCCGGCGTGCGTAGTGACGGAATTCCTGTCAGCGGCGAAAATTAGTCGCCCATCTCCTCGCGGGGGATGGGCAGGGGGTCGGGTCCCGCAAATCGAGCTGGTGCGCCTTTTCCTGGAAGCCCCGCGCAAGGACGCGCTGGATAAACTGGTCAATGCCTGGCTGGAGAGCGAGACCTTCAACGAACTGCGCCAGGTTCCCAGCCTTGTTTGTGAAGGCGAATGGAGCAACCAGCCGCTGGTTACGCGCGAATTCCTGCTCACCCTGCTGGAGGCGGTCCCTGAAAACAACTGGTGGAGCCTCCCGGCATTTATCCGCGCCATCAAAGAGAAATATCCCGATTTCCAGCGCCCGGCCGGGGATTACGATTCCTGGTTCATCAAGCGCGTCGTAGATGGTGTGTACTTGCGCGGCTTTGGTGTCTGGGATGAAGTAGACGGCGCGCTCATCCGCTATCTGATCACCGGTCCTCTCAACTGGTTGGGGCAGGTGGAACTGGCAACTCCAGCCGGCAACGAAATTGTCAGCGCCTTCCGCTCCGCGAATAACAAATCTCGAATAACGAATGCCGAGACTGCCAGACTTCATGTTTCCTCCCAGGGAAAAATCGTCATCCCGAGATTATTGCCGCGCGCAGCCAGATACCAGATTGCCCGCTTCTGCGAATGGGATGAAGAAAAGCCGGACGAGTACCGTTACCGCGTTACAACCGGTTCTTTGAAAAAAGCCGGGGAGCAGGGACTGAAAGTCAATCAACTGCTCAGCCTGCTGGCGAAGAACGCCGCCGCGGAAATCCCGCCCACCTTTGTCAGGGCGCTCAAACGCTGGGAGCTTAACGGGACGGAGGCGCGGGTTGAGGTCCAGACCGTTTTAAGGGTCAGCCGGCCCGAGGTCCTGGAAGAATTGCATAAATCGAAGGCGGGACGTTTCCTGGGCGAGACGCTTGGCCCGGTCACGGTCGTTGTCAAACCGGGGGCGCAGTCCAAAGTGCTGGCTGCGTTGGCAGAGTTGGGATTGTTGGCGGAGGAAGTGCATGAAGAATAGCATCGAGTTCGATGTGGAAGTTCTGGCCAATAAAACGGTCGAGAAGCTGGGGGTAGCGGCGGGACAGGTCATCTGGATCTGGGCCAATGTCTATTCGCTGGACCTGATCGAGGCGCTGGCGTTCCGCATCCGCGCCCGCGGCGCGTTCTGGACGCTGCGGCTCACCAGTGAGCCTTTGCTGCACAGGATTGGGCTGGAAGTGCCCGAACCTTACTTGTCACTGATCCCAGAACACGAAGTGCGCTGGTTGGACGATATGGATGCGATCATCGAAGTCCGCGACCACCCCCCGACGATCCCGGATGTCCCCTTGCCGCGCCGGCGGGCGATGGGAGCCGAATGGCTGGCGCTGATCGAAACAGCGGCCCGCAAAGGGGTCCGGCGTCTGATGGTGTTTAACCCAACGGCCGCGCTGGCCTCGGCGTATCAGCTGCCTTTGGAGGAATTGCGCCGTAGGTTCTGGCAGGCTGTCAACACCGATTGCGCTCTCCTGGATCGCCAGCAGGAGAATATCCAAGAACGGCTTCAAAGGACGCGGAACGTCCGCATTACCTCCCCCGCAGGGACCGATTTGCGTTTACGGGTGGATCAGCGTCCCGTCCTGGTGGATACCGATAGCATTCCGTATGGCGAGGTGTACGTTGCACCCCTCGAGGAGTCCGCCGAGGGGCTGGTAGTCATCAACAAGGCATTCTTTCGGGGGAGGATGGTGGAATATTTCCGGCTTATATTTTCAGCTGGACGGGTGGTAGATGCCAGCGCTCCTGACCCTGGCGATACCCGGGCCTGGCAGGAAGTCATGGCCGCCTCCAACGGAGACAAGGATGTGATCGCCGAACTGGGTATCGGCGTCAACCCGGGCGTGGTGGAACCGGTCGGCAATATTTCCCTGGACGAAAAGATCGGTGGCAGCGTTCACATTGCAGTTGGCATGAATGATCGCTTTGGGGGGAAGAATAAATCCAATCTGCATCAGGATTTTGTCATTCTCAAGCCCACCGTCTGGTTCGACGAAAAAATCGTGCTCGAGAACGGCGCTTTCAAAGTGTAAAAATGGCGGTTGTCACGGCCAAAACGTGACAGACGTTTTGCTTAAAATTTCTATAATGGATTCGCATATTTCACAAGGAGAAACCATGTCTACTAAAACTGACTGGATCACGCAGGAACTCGAAGGCCTGAAAACGCAGGGCCTTTACAACCGCATCCGTACCATCAGCTCGCCGCAGGGCGCCTGGCTGGTGGTGGACGGCAAGAAAGTGCTCAACTTCTGCTCGAACAACTACCTGGGTCTGGCCAACCATCCGAAACTGGTCGAAGCGGCCAAAAAGGCCATGGATGAGATGGGCGTCGGCCCGGCGGCAGTGCGCACTATTGCCGGGACCATGACCCTGCATCTCGAACTGGAGAAACGCCTGGCGGCTTTCAAGGGCGTCAAAGCGGCCATTACCTTCCAGAGCGGTTTCAGTGCCAACCTGGCGACTATCCCGGCGCTGGTCGGCAAGGATGATGTCATCTTCTCGGACCGGTTGAACCATGCCAGCATCATTGACGGCTGCCGTCTCTCCGGCGGAAAGATCATCCCCTACGAGCACTGTGATGTGGTCTCGCTGGTAGCGGTCATCAAGGAGAACCTGTCGCAGTTCCGGCGCGCCATCATCATCACCGACGGCGTCTTCAGCATGGACGGCGACGTGGCCCCGCTCGATAAGATTTACGAAGTGGCCAAGAAATATGACGTCCTTCTGATGGTGGACGATGCCCACGGTGAAGGCGTACTTGGCAAGGGCGGGCGCGGTATCGTGGACCACTTTGGCCTGCACGGCAAAGTGGACGTGGAGGTCGGGACGATGTCGAAAGCCTTCGGCGTGGTCGGCGGCGTGGTGGCGGGTACGCCCGTCATCGTGGAATGGCTGCGCCTGCGCGGCCGCCCGTTCCTGTTCTCCTCGGCGGTCACCGTGCCGGACGCGGCGGCCTGCATCGCCGCCCTCGATATCCTCGAATCCTCAACCGAGCTGGTAGACCGTCTGTGGGACAACACCAGATATTTCAAAGCCGAAATGAAGAAATTTGGCTTCGATACCGGCCTCAGCACCACGCCCATCACCCCGGTCATGCTTGGCGAAGCGCCGCTGGCCCAACAGTTCAGCCGCGAACTGTTCGAGGCGGGAGTATTTGCAATGGCGCTCGGCTACCCGACCGTCCCGCAGGGCAAGGCGAGGATCCGGGTGATGATTTCCGCCGCACACGCCAAGGGCGATTTGGATAAGGGGCTGGAGGCGTTCGCGAAGGTGGGGAAGAAGTTGGGCGTGATTTAAATTCCCTGATTTGCGGTACAATTCACAGGGCAACCCTATCGGTTGCCCTGATTTTTTTTCTTATTGGAGGCCGCTATGTTCGTATTTACCCCTGAAGATTTGATCAAAATCCTGATTGCCGTGGCCATCGGCGGGATCATTGGTTTTGAGCGCGAAATACACTCCAAGGCTGCCGGTCTGCGTACCATCACCCTCATCACCATCGGTGCGACGCTGTTCACCATTCTGTCGGCAAAATTTGGTGACCCTGCTACTTCCCGCATTGCTGCCAACATCGTCACCGGTATCGGTTTCTTGGGTGCGGGGGTCATTTTGTTTGCGGAGGGCAAACTCAAAGGTCTGACCACTGCCTCGTCCATCTGGGCCGCGGCGGCGCTCGGGATGGCCGTTGGGATTGGCGAGTATACCCTGGCAATGGCGACAACGATAATCGTCATCATCGTCCTGGCTTTCTTCGCCCGTCTCGACCAGATGGTGGACCACATTGGCCGGGAAACGCGCACCTACGAAATTGTCTACCCGGCGCGCGATGAAAAACACGAGGAGTTGGAAGCCCTGTTCCATGAGTGCCGGATGCGGGTCCGGAACCGCAAGCGCATGAAACAAAATGGGGAAATGGCCAGCGTGTGGGAACTCGAGGGCCGCTTCCGTGACCATCTCTGCCTCGCTGAGAAATTGCTGGCGGATAAAGAAATCAAGGAATTAAAGTATTAGGGAAGCAAAAGGCGGACGCAGCGTCCGCCTTGTTTTTTATATCCGCGTCTTCAGGAAGATTTCCGTCCAGGCGCGGGAATATTCACCCCCGGACCCATCTTCTGCCATGTCCCACCAGGTTGAGAGCAGGCTGTGACAGATGGCCCACGCCCACAGCCGCTGACGGTCGAATCCCAGCCGTTCGGCCAGGATGGCAATCCGCCGCTGTGTCCGCTGGATGGCTTCCGTCTCATCCGGCATCTCCCCCCACGGATTTAGCAGCAGCGGCCCGATCTCGTACTCTGCCGGTCCGGCCACGCCTTTCGGATCAATCACGAGCCAGCCGCGCTCCGAAAGCAAAATAGTGAAATGGTGAAAGTCGCCGTGCAGGAGCACCTGCGGACGGTCTTCAGCGAACAACTCACGGACCAGCCCCTCAACAATCTCGACTGTTTTCTCCGGGAATGGGCCCGTCCCGCCGCCAAAGCGCGGACGCAAGCCTTTCAACTCGTCGAACCATTCGCGCAAGGATAGAAAACCATCCCCTTTTGGGACCGGGCGCTGGATGGCCTGCATCACCTCCGCAGCGATTTCGGTGGCGCGGTCGTCATCTTTGAGCGTAGCGAGCATCGTCCCGGGCTGGAGATGCTCCAGCAGGAGCAACCCCTGGTCAGCGTCCGCTTCCAGCAGGCGGCAGGCGCCCTGTCCGGCGTAGACGCGCAGTGTCTTGATCTCGCTGTTCAGTTCGCGGTTGGGCACGCCGATTTTGAGCACGGCAGGCGTGCCATCAGCCCTTGTGACAGGGCAGACGTAGTTGTAGGAAAGCAGGAATGGCTTGCCGGGCGTCAGGTCCCAGCGATGGGCGGCCTCGGCCAGCAGGTCCGGGAGGGCGGCCAGGTAACGGAGGCCGGGGTCGCCGAAGGCCGCGGTGACGTTGTTGACGAAGGCGGGAGGAAGGTTGAAATTCACGAGGCTTTTTTCTTGCCGTATGTTTCCATGTGGACGCGGCCGGCGTCATATTGCGTGCGCGCTGGTTTCTCCTCCGCCGGGTAGCCGACGTAGATGAGTCCCAGCGGGGTGACGCGCTTCGGCAGCTCGGCAACCTCCCGCACGACACGCACGAACTCAGCCACTGGATGGACTCCCACCCAGACCGTGCCCAGTCCCAGCCCTGCGGCAGCGATGAGGATATTCTCACCGGCCAGGCTGCAATCCTGCACCCAGAACAAACGCGCCACGGGGTTGGAGCTCAGGGACGGGTTGCCGCATACGACAATTGCCGCCGGGGCGTTGCGATTGCCAAAGATAAGCCGCTTGCGGAACTGGGCCAACTTCTCCGGGTCGGTGACGACTACGAATTCCCACGGTTTGCAGTTCATGGCCGAGGGCGCAGCCATGGCAGCCTTTAACAACAGATCAAGTTTTTCCGGCTCCACCGGCTGATCGGTGTACTTGCGGACGGAACGGCGGCGGAAGATGGTGTCAAGGGTGGGGTTCATGTCAGATTAGCAGAGGCAGGTTCAGGTCCAGAAAGTACCGGGGAATGGTTAATAGGCCATGGGAAAACCATTAACCATTCCCCATTCACGATTACCCCGGAAATAACTTCTCGTACACCTCGGGGCAATATTTCTGCACCATCTCGGAGGTGAGTCCGTTCTCTATGCAGATGGCGGTGTACAGGTCCGCGGACGGGCGCTTGGTGCGCTTCTGGGTCTCGATGTCAATGCCCCACAGGCCGAAGCGCTGGGTCCAGCCGCGCTCCCATTCGAAGTTGTCCACCAGTGACCAATGGAAGCAGCCGCGCACCGGCCAGTTGAAGTTGACCGCCCGCCACATGGCGTGAACGTGCTGGGCGAGGTAGCGCGGGCGGATGCGGTCGGTGCTGTCTTCAATGCCGTTCTCGGTGACGATGATAGGCAGGTTGGGGTAGGTCTTTACGACCCACTTGAAGGCCCAGAAAAAGCCCTCCGGCGTATTGGAGTTCATCCCTGCGTCTGCCAGGTCGGTGCCTTCGGGGAAGAACGAGCGTGAGAACAGTTCGTCGCGTTTGCGCAGGTCGAAGGCCACCGTATCCACCGAATAGTAGTTCAGGCCGAAGTAATCCTGCGTCCCTTTGGCTTCCGGGACCGGGATCTTGCCCAGCGGCGACTTCAGCACGCCGGTGGAGATGGCGGATGGGAAGGCCATGTTTACGCCTGTAAACCGGCTATTTCGCATTAGCCGGTCGAGCGGAGACCACGGGCGGCCCGGTTCCTGCGGCCGGAAGTGCAGGGCGTAGCCGACGCGCGCCTCGGGCTGGAGTTCGTGGATGGCGCGATATGCGGCAGCATGAGCGCGCGCCATATTGGCCTGCACCCGGATGCCTAGTTTCAGGTCCGATTTGCCGGGCGGGAAGTTCCCGCGCAAGTAACCTTCGAGCGCGTAGACGTTCGGCTCGTTGATGGTACACCACAGCGAGCAGTACTCTTTCAGCGCTTCCACTACTTTGCGCGTGAACTTCTCAAACAGCGGCACAACCGCATCGGTCTCCCAGCCTCCCAACTCGCCCAGCCAGAGCGGGTCGGTGAAGTGGTGCAGGGTGACCATGGGCGTGATGTTCCGGTCGCACAGGCCACGCAGCATGGTGCGATAGCGCTCGAGGGCTTCTTCGTCCCAGCGGTCGGGCGTGGGCTGGATGCGGCTCCACTCCACCGATAGGCGGTGGGCGTTCTGCCCGGCCTCGGCGGCGCGGTCGAAGTCTTCCTTCCAGCGCCCGCCCCACCAGTCGCTGGCCAGCCCGGACTTGTGGGCGGTGTGCCCCTCCAGTTCCCACTTGTACCAGTTGTTGTTGGTGTTGCCGCCCTCCACCTGGTGCGAGGCGGTGGCCGTCCCCCACAGGAAGCCTTTCGGGAAATGGAATGATGCGGTTGGCATGTTTTCCTCCATGAAGTCAGACTCTAAAGGTCTCAAAGACCTTTAGGGCCTCGGTTTCTTGATATATACGCCAGATACAGCACCACCGACCCGGCAACTGCCGCGTTGAGCGACTCAATCTGTCCCTGCATCGGGAGACGAAGCAGGAAATCACAGGATTGGCGGACCAGCGGACGGATGCCTTCCCCTTCGCTGCCCACCACCACCGCCAGAGCGCCATCCAGCCGCACCTCGGACGGGTCTTTGGAATCCGGGCTTTCATCCAGGCCGACGACCCACGCGTTGGCTTCCTTCAGCTCAACGATGGCCTGTGCCAGGTTGGCCTGCGCCACCAGCATGTGTTCGGAGGCCCCTGCTGAAGCCGAGACGACCGCCGGTGTAATCTCCGCTGCCCGATGGGTCGGGATGAGAACACCATGCACCCCGACCGCTTCCGCCGTGCGGATGATGGTGCCCAGGTTCTGCGGGTTTTGCAGTGTGTCGAGGATCAGCACAAAGAGCGGCTCACTGCGCGTTTTGGAGTTGTCGAGAATGTCTTCCAGCCTCACGTAGGGATAGGCGCTGGCCTCCAGCGCCACACCTTGATGGCTTTCGCTGAGTTTGTCCAGCCGGGCGCGAGGCACGCGTTCGACGGGGATTCTGCGTTTGGCGGCCAAATCCAAAATCTCGGTTAGGCGGCCTTTATCCTGTACGCCTTCGGCAACTTGCAGGCGAAAAACGTCACGCCGTTTGGCGCGCAGGGTCTCGTAGACTGGATTACGTCCGTAGATGAATTCTTTCATGGGGTTATCAAATTGGATTATTTTGCTGCATCAATGATTTTCTTGATTTCTCCCCATAGTTCAGGTTCTTCCAACGCCTCGGCAAAAGATCTCACCCAATGCTCGATGCGGGTAAAGTCAAGATCGGGGTGTTTTTGAACGATTGCCTGAATATCATTCAAATCCTTTAGTCGGTGAGCAATGGCCTTCATGATAATCAGATCTTCTGGCGTGGGCAAACGCACCAAAAGCGAGGCAACGGACTTGACCGTACTGCGCTCAACGACTTCTTCTTCAAAAGACAGTATTCCGAGAGAGATATCTATATTGATATCGCTGGCAACGTGCCGCAGAAGCAGGACCCGATTTTTCCGCGCGAATTCTGTTGTATCTTCCTGGCGTGGTTCTATCCCTTCTTCTTTCGCCGCGCCCAAGAAACGCGGAATATCATTTATCGAGAGAAGGAACATCGCATCCAGGTCTTCTGTATAACGAGGTTTCCCCAAAAGGCTTACCGCAATACCGCCAATGATTACGCCCCGCTCATTGAACTTTATCAGCAAACGCTGCACGGCTTCCAATGATGTGTAGAATGGCTCCAACCCTTCGGGCAGTTTCATTTTCCTTCTTTCAATTTTGCCCATCGCAGGAATACTTCCATTTCACCATCATCATCCCCTCGTTTCCAGCCCATGCGGATGGCAAACCGCATAATGGCATTGAGTTGTTTCCAATGCTTTTCTATGGACATGGCGCGCAGCTCCTGCCGTTCGATCTCTTCCACGGCTTTCCAGCGTTCCCGGTAAAAACGGACATCTGCAGCGTTCATACTGGCATTATAGCACGCGAAAATCCTGTCTCGTTTGATATGCAGGGTCTCGAAGACAGGGTTGAGGGAGCAGATGAATTCTTTCAAGAAGTGCATTTTAACATGTCGAGGCGCACAATCGTGCGCCTCGCAGCATTCTTTTGCAATATCTGTAGCTTACTCATTGAGAGTCCACGGCCCGTAAACTGCCTGTTCAAGCGCGTCCATGATAATTTTATCCGCCTGGCTGCTGCTCAGATGCCCGGGCAGGACAACGCTGGTGTAGTAAAATCCCGCCGGGCCGCAGGTGAAGTCCAGGCCGGGGTAGAGGTTGGCAAGCTGCTGTTTGGTACGCGTACAGTTGGCTTCCAGGTGCGTAGATGCTAGGACCCGGTAACTGCTGATGGTAACGCTGACAGGCGTCTCCCCGTACTGCCCGGTCCCAACCGGGAATCCGAGCGTGAAGCAGCGATAGGTGCTGTCCGCCGTGGAAGGCGACTTGGCGTTATCCAGGCTGTACGACTCGATCGAAGCCTGCACGCTCCCCGCCGTCAGCGTGACGCCGGACGGGTTCCAGTCCTGCGTATCGGGGTACTGTGCGCAGAGGTGGAACGGACGGGTTCCAGTCCTGTGTATCGGGGTACTGTGCGCAAATATGGACGTTGGTGTAAGCGGTATCTTTTTCCACGCTGACGAGTTCGAGCGAGAGGTTGCCCTGGGAGTAGTTATTATTCACCGCCACATCCCCAACCGTGAACTTGACCCAGATATCGTACCCGTCGCCCGAAACATTCTGACCGGCGGGAGTCTGCATCTGCCAATGGAACGAGTACGTGCCATCTATTGCGGGAGCTTGCAGGTTGACCGAAACATCCACCGTTTCTCCCGGCTTGATGCTCTTCGTCAGGCTGATCTTGTTTGGCACATTCAGGGTTTGCCCCAACGGGTAGGTTGCGCTGGTCAGTTTCAGGAAATAGCCGGTCGTCCAGGTGGTGGTCCCGGCATTGCGGAAGGTCCAGGTCTTGGTGAACGATGTCCCGAGGGGGATGTTGCTCCAATCGGGATAGGTTTCGCTGACGAACTGGGCCACGTCTTCCGTTGACATGACCGCGGTGGAATTGGCCTCCGGGGTTATGGTCGGCCCGGGAGTCTGGGTGACCGGTTCACCGGTCGGGTCTGAACCAGTATCCTGGTCTGCCGTCTGGGATGGCTGCGCGTCCGGGACGATGTCGCTCCGCCCCCCGGGCGTAGCGAAGAAGGTGACCGTTACGATGAGTGCGGTGGTCAGAACCAGGGTCCCGATAACGTAGAGAAGGTTTTTCATGGGCATGCTCCGCAGTGAAAAGGATTTGCTGCCATCGTTGGCGGCATAGCTGCCATTGTCGGCGGCTTTGTCATTCTTTTCAACTGTGGATTCCCGCATATTCCCCGACCCGGCCTCGCCTGTGGATTCCCGCAGGCCGGTTTCGGAGAGTTTAAGCACCGCCTCGGTACGCGAGATAACCCCCAATTTGGTGTAGATATTGCTCAGGTGGAATTCCACCGTCCGGTTGGCGACGCCCAAGGCCAGGGCAATCTGCTTGTTGCTTTTACCCTGCAAGAGCAGTTCGATGACATCTTTTTCGCGTGTGCTAAAAGTTTCTTCTGTCATAAGTTAGTGGGACGATTCTACGATACAAAAAATACCTGCACAGGCTGAGACTTGAGTGTATTCTACTATGAACCCCAGGTTTTCCAAGGCCGGGACTGTCTCATCCGCCAGCCAGTAGAACTCGTCCTCCCATTCATCTCCGTCAGCGATTTTCACCTTTTCCCGGGCCGCGGCATCCGGGAAGGCGATGTCGCCGATGATCATCCGCCCGCCGGGAGCGAGACGGGGGAGCAGGCTGCCCAGGATGCGGACTTTCTCGTCCAACTCGAAGTGGTGGAAAACGTAGGTCGAGACGATGCGGTCGAAAGAACGGTTTAACTCTGGCGGCCAGTCGCCGCGCAGGTCATGCAGGACGAAGTGAGCGGCGGGAAGTTTTAGACGCGTTTTTTCCAGCATGGTAGCCGAGAAATCAGTGCACCACAGGTCGCAGCCCAGAACAGCAAAGCGCATAGCCAAATTGCCGGTACCGGTCCCCAGGTCCAGGACGGACAGGCCGGGTTTGGCGTCCGCCAGAGCAGCAGCCTTATCCAGAAGACTTTCATAGCCATAAAAAGGGAACTGGTCAATGGCCAGCGACCGGTCATAGGTCTCGGCCCAGTCGTCGAATTCAGAGGAGGGGAGGGGGTCATTGGGAAGCATATTTTTTACTTCCGCCATTGTACAACAGTTTGTTCTGCATCACCTCTCCGTATTGGCTTCACACTCAGTTCACAACTGGCTCTTATACTCTGGTTTAGATTTCACAGGAAATCACCATCACACAAGGAGTTTAAAAATGACCAGACACATCGTTCTTCGTATTTTGGCAGGATTGATCCTGCTGGCTGCCATTGCAGGGTTGGGTTTCTTCGCCTACCAGGCTGGCGATTGCCCGCCAACTGGTCGAAGCCCTCGGCGGGACGATCACCGCCGAAAGCGCCCCCGGCGCGGGGACGACCATGCGGGTGACTTTACCGCTGGGAGAGTACGGATAAACGAAAACTTTCGAGAGCAATCCCGGAAGTTTTTTCTACAGGCAGAGACCGTTTATCGAAAATCGTTCAGCCAGCGGACTTGGCCGCACCAGTCCTTTTCGTCAGTTTCGGAGAGAGCGCGGTCGAGGGCGGCAGTCAACTCATCCAGCGACCAGCGGGATTGGGTGGCGAGGAGGATGCCGCTGTGTTTGGGATGTTTCTTTGCCAGAGCGATGAAGTCGCGCACGTTGAAGGTGAAAATGACACGTCCCTGCGCCGTCGCGCCGAGCAGTTGTTCCCGGTCAATGGCGTCGGCAGGCATCCAGTCGTTGGGAGTACGGGTCACATCGTGGCCGTGTTCGCGCAGGGCATTGGCCAGCGCCTTGACCGACGCGTCCGCGTCCAGGTGCAGACGCGGCTTAACCACCCTTCAGCTCCAGAGCGGATTCGGACTGGAGGTCGGCGTCAATTTCGTCGCGGTGGGCATCGTAGAAGGCCTGAGCCTCACGGACTTGCGTCTCTGAGACGCCGTACTGCTCAGAAATCTCCGCCGGGGACAGGTTCCACTGTTTGGCTGCCGTGATGATGGCCTGCACGCGGATGCCGGTGCCGCTCAGCACCGGGGTGGGGCGGCGGGAAGCCCCGCGCCGGTAGGTGATGCGCGGGAAATCGGGGTCATCCACCTGCGAGCGCAACATTCCGAGTTTTTCAGCCACCGCCCAAAGGATGAACTGGTTGAGTGAGACACCCTGCCGGGTGGCCCACTCCTCGGCTTCTTTTTTGAGTTGTACGGGTAAACTAAGCGCGTATCTGGACATATTGATATCATATAGCATATCGTATATGATGTCAAGGTAATAGATATATGCCCGTGGCAAGATGATCAACGCCGAAAGCACCCCCGGCCAGGGGACGACCATGCGGATCACTTTACCGCTGGGAGAATAGAGAAACGAAAACTTCCGAGAGCAATCCCGGAAGTTTTCGTTATAGTCTGAAGAGGGTGGACACAAAGTCCGCCCCTACGAGTTTACCAATGCCAGGTCGTGCCATCCTTGCTGTCTTCAATCGCCACGCCCAATTTCTTGAGTCGGTCGCGGATCAGGTCGGACATGGCCCATAGTTTTTGTTTACGCATCTCTGCCCGGACTTCGACCAGCAGGGCGATGAATTTGTCCGCGTCGCCGCCGGAGGCTTTCTTTTCGCTCAAGCGCAAGCCGAGCACACCCGTCAGGGCGACCAGGGTATCCTGGGCGGGTTTGAGTTCGGCGTCGGTGGCACCCGCGTCACGGGCGGTGTTGACGGTGCGTACCAGTTCGAACAGCGCCGCCAGCCCGCCGGACGAGTTGAAGTCGTCGTCCATGGCCTCGATGAAGGTCTGCTGGGTCGTCTCGGTCTGCTTATCCAGCGCGGCGCGTACGTCTGCGGAAGCGCCGGGGGCGCCCGCGGGAGCCGGTTTAAGGGCGGACCGCAGCCGGTCCAGGCCGCGTTCCGCCGCGTCCACGATGTCATCTGAATAAGAGAGTGGGGCGCGATACGAGCCGTTTAGTACCATCATCCGCAGGTCATCCGCCTCATGGCGGGATAGGAAGTCGTCAATCGTCACCAGGTTGCCAATCGACTTGGACATCTTCTCGCCCTGCAACTGCAACATGCCGTTGTGCATCCAGAAGCGGGCGAAGGGTTTGCCGGTGAAGCACTCGGTTTGGGCGATCTCGTTCTCATGGTGAGGGAAGACCAGGTCATTCCCGCCGCCGTGAATGTCAATCTGCTCGCCCAGGTGGCTCAGGTTCATGGCAGAGCACTCGATGTGCCAGCCGGGGCGGCCCTTGCCCCACGGGCTATCCCAGGCCGGCTCGCCGGGCTTGGAGGCTTTCCAGACGGCGAAATCCATCGGGTGTTCCTTCTCCTCACCAACTTCGATGCGCGCCCCGGCCTGCATGTCTTCAATTCTTCGTCCTGATAACTTGCCATAATCCGGGTCTTTCGTGACGCGAAAGTAAACGTCGCCGTTTTTAGCAGGATAGGCGAAGCCTTTCTCGATCAGCCCTTCGATCATGCGGATGATCTGGGGCATCTCCTGCGTGGCGCGCGGGTTGACCGTAGCCGGCAGGATGTTCAGAACTTCAATCTGGCGGCGGAACTCCTGGATGTACTTTTCAGCCAGTTCGGATGCATCCACCCCCAGGGCGTTGGCGCGGTTGATGATTTTGTCATCCACGTCGGTGTAATTGATCACCTGGCGCACCTCATAGCCGCGATAGGTCAGGTAGCGGCGGACAATGTCAAATACCAAAGCAAACATGGCATGGCCGATGTGCGCGTCGGAATAGACGGTTACACCGCAGACGTACATCTTGACCAGTCCCGGCTCGAGGGTCTGGAATTCTTCCTTCTTGCGGGTTAGAGTGTTGTAGACGCGCAACATGTGAGTCTCCTGATGAAATTTCTGGGGCTATTATAAACCAGATGCCCGCCCAACACCCCCTAATTACAACGGTATTCGTGCCTCTTCGTGTGGTCTTCGTGGATACAAAAAGCGCGGATTGCGCCGCGCTCCCTGATGACGAAATTGGGAAACTACTCTTTCCCCTCGGGGCGGGCAAAGATCATCCGTCCAGCGGCAGTCTGCAGGACTTTGGTCACGGTGACGGTGATTTCCTTGTTCAGATACTTGTTACCGTTTTCCACCACCACCATCGTGCCGTCTTCCATGTAACCGACGCCCTGGTTAACTTCCTTGCCTTCCTGGATGACATTGACCGACATCAATTCACCGGGCAGGAGGACCGACTTGACCGCATTCGCCAGTTCGTTGATGTTCAGGATGAGCACACCCTGTAGTTCGGCGATACGGTTCAGGTTGAAATCATTGGTCAGGATGGGGCACTTCATCTGCCGGGCCAGGATGACCAGCTTATCGTCCACTTCCCGGACCCCCTCCACGTCCACGTCGCTGAAGCGGACGACCACCGCCGAGGCTTTCTGCAATTCAGCCAGCACTTCCATGCCGCGCCGCCCGCGTTGACGGCGCAGGCTGTCGGGCGAGTCGGCGATGTACTGGAGTTCGTTCAGCACAAAGCGCGGGATCAGCAAGGTGCCGGGCAGGAAGCCGGTCTTGGCGATATCGGCCACGCGCCCGTCTATGATGACGCTGGTATCCAGCAGGATGGTCCGGTTCGATGGTGCTCCGCCAGTGCTTGTGCCTTCCTCCCTGCGGGAGGTAAACCCACCCAGGATATTGGCGATGTCTGCCTGGCGCGTTGAGAAGACGGCCACGCCGAAGTAGCCGAAGAGCAGTACACCGATTAAGGGCAGGACTTTCCCAAGGGGGGAGGGCAGCAGAGAGAGTGGGAAGGCTAGCAGGGCGGCGGTGAGCAGACCGATCACCAGCCCAACCAGGCCGGAGAACAGCGTCTCGGCAGCCAGACGGCCCAGCAGGGCGCGCAGGGCGCGGATGGGACGGGTGGTTAAATATGGCGTCAGTACCAGGCCAAAGAAGGCACCAATCAGGGTGAAGGCAATTGTGTAGAAAAGTTGCTGATCCGGGCTGTATACCGACAGCCCGTTCCCCACATAGACCCCCATTACAGAAAAGATTGCCATGCCAATAATTCGAATAATAATATCAGCGATCATTTCAATAACTCCTCTGGAATAAATCGAATAATAAATCAACTGGATAATAGCACGCCTGACACTGCCCGTCAATTGGTAGAAAAGTTGGAAACAGGTATAATCTCCCTACTCTTTACCGGTACTCACGAGGAAATATGGCTTTCGACCGCTTTGGACGCAAAATCCATTATCTGCGCATCAGTCTCACCGACCACTGCAACCTGCGCTGCATCTACTGTATGCCGGAGGAGATGACTTACCGGCCGCCCGCCGAAATGATGCAGGATGACGAGGTGCTGCTGTTGACGCGCTTGTTCGCTGACCTGGGCTTCGACAAAATCCGTCTGACCGGGGGCGAACCGACTGTCCGCGCCCACATTGTGGATATCGTGCGCGGCATCGCCGCCATCCCCGGCATCCGCCACGTCACCTTGACGACCAACGGCGTGCTCCTCTCGAAACTTTCCAAACCCTTAGCCGCTGCCGGGCTGGAACGCGTCAATGTCAGCATTGACACGCTCAACCCGGCCAAATTCAAGCGGCTCACACGCGGGGGCGATATCGAGGATGTCTGGGAGGGCATCCTGGCTGCCGAAGCGGCCGGGCTGACGCCGGTCAAACTCAACGCGGTGGTGGTGCGCGGCTACAACGAGGAGGATGTCGTTGACCTGGCGCGCCTGACCCGCGAGCATCCCTGGCAGGTGCGTTTCATCGAGATGATGCCCTTTGGCGGCGCCACTGACCTGCAGACTGGGCAGATGGTTTCAGCGAAGGACATGCAGGGACGCATCGAGCAGGCCCTCGGTCCGCTCGTGCCCGCCAATGGCGGCCAATTGGACGGGGAGGCGCGCATCTACCGCATCCCCGATGCGCAGGGCGATATCGGCTTCATCTCGTCCGTCAGCGCGCCATTCTGCGCGGATTGTACGCGTGCCCGCCTCACTCCAGACGGCATCCTGCGTATGTGTCTCCTGCGGGAATACGAGATTGACCTGCTGACGCCTTTACGGGCAGGCGCCTCTTTGGAAGACCTGCGCAAGATGGTTTTGGAAGCCATCTGGAACAAGCCTTGGGGACACGGCCTCGCCGACGGGGAAATCCCCCTTAACCGTGTGATGAGCGAAATTGGAGGCTAGCAATCCAACCGGAGATGCTAAGCGTGGCCGGAATTTACAGAGTACTGCGTCCCGTGCTGGAACCGGGACTACCACGTAAATATCTGAACCACAGGGTACTGTACAAAGATGTGTACCAAAATTGCTGTAATTACCCGTATTTTGATCGTTCAAGGTTCTCGTATTTATGCTAAGAGCAGTAGAATTCCGATTTTTCCGGAACTTTCGAAACAGGAAAGTTCATAGATTTATGCCAAAAGCAGTAAACATCATATTGAGGTGAATATGAGCTGGGAAAACAAAATTTTACGTATCGTTCGGGTGGTTAACGCCCAGGAGATAGGAACGTTTGGCCGTCTGCTGACTGCCATTACTGCCGTAGGGGGAAACGTAGGCAATATCGAGTTGCTCAACGAGAGCACCAATCAAGTGGTGCGCGACATCACCATCTTTGCGGACGACGAAAAGCATTTGGAATTGATTCTGGAAACCATCCGCAAAAACCGCGGCACAAAGCTTCTGGACGTGCGCGACGAGGTGATGGCCCTGCACCTGAAGGGCAAGATTGCTGTCCGTTCCCGCTATCCAATCGATTCCATCGCAACCTTGCAGAAGGTCTACACACCGGGTGTGGCGGAAGTCTGCATGAAGATCGCCAAAGATCCGAAACTGGCGCATACCTACACGTCCATCAGTCACTTGGTGGCAATCGTCACTGACGGGACGGCCATCCTCGGCCTGGGTGATATCGGACCTTTGGCCGGGATGCCCGTTATGGAGGGCAAGGCCATGCTGATGGAGACGCTGGTGGGCCTTTCGGGTGTACCCATCCTGCTGAACACCAAGGACCCCGACGAGATCATCAAGATCGTGGCTGCCATTGCCCCCACCTTTGCTGCCATCCAGCTGGAAGATATTTCTGCCCCGCGTTGCTTCAGGATCGAAGAAGAACTCCAGAAGCAACTTGATATCCCGGTCATGCACGATGACCAGCATGGGACAGCTGTGGTTACCACAGCTGTGCTGACAGTGGCTTGCCGCAAGCTCAAGAAAGATCTGGGCAAGGCCGTCATTGGGCAAATTGGCCTGGGCGCGGCCGGGAACGCCATTGCCAGGATGCTCATGCGCATTACCGGCAACCCGGTCTGGGGTGCGGACTTGAGTGAAGAAGCCCTGGCACGCCACGAAGCCAACGGCGGCAAACGATCCAACCTGAAAGAGATCATGGCCAACTGCGATATTGTTGTCTCCACTACCGGTGCGCAAGGCCTCATCAAGCCAGAAATGGTGCGCAAGGGACAGATCATCCTGGCCATCTCCAACCCGCGTCCGGAAATTGAACCCGAAGTGGCACTTAAAAATGGTGCAGCCTTCGCTGCGGACGGGAAGTTGGTCAACAATGTGTTGGGCTTTCCGGGCATCTTCCGCGGCGCAGTGGATACCTGGTCGCCGCGTATATCCGACGAGATGCTGTTGGCCGCTGCGCAGGCGATCGCCAACCACACGACAGACGACCAGTTAGTCCCCAATCCGCTCGACCGGAAGCTGCATATGGCAGTTGCCCATGCTGTGGCTTTGAAAGCCATCGAACAGGGTCTGGCGCGTGCTGACTACGTGCCTTATATTCACGAATAAACAGCCTTAGCGAATAAAAAACTCCCGCAAGTTTCGGCCTGCGGGAGTTTTGCATGTTACTTATGTTTTGCCACCAATTCCTTCAGCAGAGTCCCCAACCGGGTCACACCCTCCCGAATTTTATCCGGGTTGGAATAAGAGAAATTGATGCGCATGGTGTTATTCCCGCCACCATTCGGGTGGAAGGACGCACCCGGTACGAAGGCTACTTTGCGTTCGATGGCAATTTTGAGCACATCGGCCGCGTCCATCCATTCTGGCAGTATGCCCCACAGGAACATGCCACCTTGCGGTTTGGTCCAGCGCACTTCGTGCGGGAATAGTTCTTCCATGGTCTCGATCATCACGTCGCGGCGTTCTTTGTATACTTTGATGATGAATTTGACATGTTCATCCAGGAAGCCGCCCTTGGCCACCTCAAAAGCCACCATCTGGTTGAAAGCGGCGGTATTCAAGTCCGCGGCCTGTTTGGCCTGGACCAGTTTGCGGATGACCTGTTCCGGCGCGACCACCCAGGCCAGGCGGATGCCGGGGGCGAGCAGTTTGGAGAAGGTGCTCAGATAAATGACGTTCCCGGTGTAACAGCCGTCGTCGCCGCGGTACTGGCTGTCCAGCGAGACGAGCGAGGGTAAATGTTCGCCCTCGAATCGCAACTGCCCGTAGGGGTCGTCTTCGACGATCGGGACGCCGTACCGGTCAGCCAGTTCGACCAACTGCTTGCGGCGTTCCAGGCTGAGGGTCGTGCCACTCGGGTTCTGAAAGTTCGGGAGCACGTAGATGAATTTCGGTCCGATGCGCAGCGCTTTTTCCAGTTCAGATGTCACCATGCCATTTTCATCGGACGGCACGGAGATGTACTGCGCCCCGTAAGCATTCCAGGCTTGCAACGCGCCGAGGTAAGTGGGCGATTCGACCACGATGTGGTCGCCCTGGTTGATGAAGACCCGTCCGAGGAAATCCAGCGCTTGCTGGGAGCCGGAGGTGATCAGGATATTATCTGGTGTAATCGTGACCGAGTAGCGACCGGTGTGACGGGCGATCATTTCCCGCAGAGGACGATAACCCTCGGTTGTGCTGTATTGCAACGATTGCGGGCCATCGTGCTCAAGCACATAATTGCATGCTTCCTGGAATTGTTTGATGGGGAAAACTTCCGGGGCAGGCAAGCCTCCCCCAAAAGAGATGATATCCGGCTGCTCGGTCAGTTTGAGCAATTCACGGATGACCGAACTCCCCATCCGCTGTGTCCGGTTCGCGTACCGATATTCCCAGGGTGTCTGCATTCTTACTCCTTACGTTAGGATATGGACAACGACAAAAAAACCTGGCAGGTATGATTCACCTGTCAGGCTTCGCTGACTTTGTAAAGCCAAGCAAGACGAATATGAGTAGGATTCGAAGCATGGCAACACAATATTACCGTGTTTTTTTCATCCTTGCAACCCTCTTCCGGTGTCTCTTTGGGAATTAGCGGGGTGAGGCGGAAAAGGGGGACACCCCATATATTTCCTATTTTCACGGAGATTCCCAAAGAACCCTTCCAGCAGGGTTTTGGCTCGTGCTACAATGAACCCCGGAGGATGAAATGAAATGCTCCCGGATTCTTTCTTTGACCCTGACCCTGTTTGCCTTAGCCATGCTCGGCGCAAGCCTCGTTGGATGCAGCCCGGTTGCCAGCGCGGCTCCCTCACCGACTCCTGAACCCCTGTGCGGGAATGGCTTCTGCGATAACGGCGAGACCTCTCTCTCCTGTCCACTCGATTGCCCGTTAGTGAGTTTTAGCGGGCAAATCCAGACCACTTATATCAATTCGGAGGTAGTCGGGGATATTGCCGTGATGGTTGCCGCGCCGCAGGCGGCGCGTTATCCGGAGGGGGCAGGGGTGGTGGTGGTCGCTTCGCCAATTTTCAGCGCGGAGGGAGGCTTTATAACGGACCCGGACCTCACCTCGATTGGTCTCATCCAGGTCAGCTACCTGTGGCCCGGTCAAACGGATGCCATGACCGGGGTCCAGAGCAGCGGCGCATTTGACTATGGCGGTGAGCAGTCCATCCGGGTATTGCGGGACGTGATCCGCTTCGCGTCCGGTCTCATTCCCGATAAAGAGGGGCGTTACATCTCATCGCTTATCCATGTCACGCCACTGACCGAGGAAGTAGGCCTGTATGCCTTTTCGGATGCGGGCATTGCAGTTGTCAATGTTTTTTCGCTGTACGGTGACCTGTTGCCGGGAGTGCAGTATTTTGTCGGACGCGAAAACCCTACGGTGGATACGCTCGCGTGCCTGGAGGCCGGCTTTTTGAACGATGCCGGTCAGTCGGTCTACAATCCCTTTTACAACTACCCGGCCAGTTACAGTTCGGCGGCGATCAACCTGACTTATACCAACGTCCGCTGGGACGCGACCTACACGGATGAACACACTGACGCAGTGGGCCGCGCCTACCTCGACCTGGACGGCAGCGGCAACATCAGCGCCAGTGACTATGTCTTAAGCTGGCGCGTCCCGGTCATATTTGGGAAACGCACCTACTCGGTTGCGCTTACCCAAGCTCTGCTGGATAACGGCGCGCTCACGCTTTCAACCTGGCCGGCCGATTTAGCCACACCGGAGGAAGCAGCCCGCGACTGGCCGTTCCGCCAAAGCACAGGCCGCTATATTGACCTGCGCTCGAAGATGCCTGATTTGGAGGTGATGCTGGTCTTTGCGCAGGAGGACCATGAGCAGGCGGCGCAGGATAAGCCCCACATTCACCAGGCTTTCCAGGGCTTACGTTTCGAAGCCAGACTGTGGGTGCGTTTGAACCCAGACCGGGCTTACGTCCAGTCTTTGATGCCGGCTGCCGGGGAGGATTTCCCGGATAACCCAGCCAACACCCAGCCGGGAGATTGGATGCAGGTTGGAACGTACGCTTACCCGGGGCAAGGGACCGCGGCGCGCCTGGTGCCGCTGGCCGCGGTGGCCGAGATGGCTGACCGCACCCATTACGGCCGCTGGGACGAAAACCTGGGCCAGGTGCTGTACATCTACTTCCCGCCAACCGCACAGCCGTAACAAATTCTACGAACACAACGGCGTACCGTCACGTGCGCCGTTGTGTTTTGAGTGGCGATCCAGTGGAATTGTCACCTGGAGACAGACTTAATCCTTCTTCCAGCCAAATTCTTCAAACGGAATCCCGGCCCGAAAATTCTCAATCGCCCGCCGGACGTAGGGGACGATATTCTCCGGCAGGGCGTCGAGGTCCACCCAGCGCAGTTCGTCGCACTTCCCCGGTTCGGCGTTGACCGGTTCCCCGCTCCAATTCCGCACCTGAACGAAAAAGTCCACCCGCTCATCGCCTTCGTGACGGTGGAACACTCCGGCGAAGACCATATCCGCCGGGTCAATCCGGACCCCGATCTCTTCGCGCGCTTCCCGGACCCCTGCCATGCGGACCGTTTCCTCCCCGTCCAGGTGCCCGGCCGGGAGGCTGTAATGCCCGTCCATGTAGCCGGTCTGGTAGCGCCGGAGGAGCAGGATCTGGTCGCCGCGGAAAAAGAAGAGATGGACGGTGACGGGGAATTTTGCGCGCATGGATTACCTTCCTGCACAGGCCGGCTGGTCGAGCAGCCAGTTGAGAGCTTTTTGAGAAACGCTTCCAGATGGAAATTATAGACCCAATACCCTTTATTAACATCACTTAATAAATAAACTGCGCACCAAGTCCCTGCAGGGAATCTGGTGCGCCGGGAGATTCAAAACCGGGTTTACTTCGTTCTTCCGCCAGCATATTTCTGGCGCAGGCTCCGGTTGGGAGCGGAGCGCGGCGTTTGCCGGTAGGCGGGTTTTCCTTTCGGAGATGAGACAGCCGGAGCGCGGCGCGGTCCGCGTGGGGCAGAGGCAGGGCGGTCCGGAGCCGGGGCGGTGTAGTTGAATCCGTCCAGGGTCTGGTGCGGCAAGGGCTTGCCCATGATCTTTTCGAGGGCGCGCACCATATCCTTATCATCCGGGGTGACCAGGGTGAAGGCGTCGCCGGTGTGTTCGGCGCGGCCAGTGCGCCCGATGCGGTGGATGTAATCGTCGGAGGTGGCGGGCATGTCGAAGTTGATGACGTGCGAGATGCCTTCCACGTCCAGACCGCGGGCGGCGATGTCGGTCGCAACCATCACCTGGTAATGGCCGCTCTTGAAGCCGGCCAACGCCGACTGGCGCTGGCCCTGCGAGCGGTCGCTGTGCAGGCTGGTGGCGCGGAACCCGGCTACCCCGATCTGGCGGGACAATTTCTCGGCGCGGTGTTTGGTGCGGGTGAAGACCAGCACCGAGTTGGTGTCGGTACGTTTGAGCAGTGCCAGCAGCAGGGAGGTCTTCAGGTGCTGGGGCACGGGATAAAGAGCGTGCGCCACGGTGCGCGCCGGGCAGCTGAGACCGACGGCGATCCGTTGCGGGTGAGTCAGCGTTTGAGCGGCCAGCCTTTCGATCTCCGCCGGGAAAGTAGCCGAGAAGAGCATGGTTTGCCGTTTGGCAGGGATGTGTTTAAGGATGCGTTTCACGTCTGGCAGGAAGCCCATATCGAACATGCGGTCGGCCTCATCGAGCACCAGGATTTCCACACCCTGAAGCCTGGCATTGCCCTGGTTGAGATGATCCAGCAGGCGGCCGGGGCAGGCGACCAGGATTTCGACCCCGTCGCGCAGGGCGCGCACCTGGGGCGCGGGGCCCACGCCTCCGTAGATGGTGGCGCTGCGGATGTTCGTACCGGTTCCCAGGTCCCGGATGGATTCGTGGATCTGTTCGGCGAGTTCGCGCGTGGGGGTGACGATCAGCGCCCGGGTGCGGTTGCGCGGGCCGGTCAACAGTTTCTGTAAAATAGGCAGGACGAACACCGCGGTTTTGCCGGTGCCGGTCTGGGCAGTGGCGATCAGGTCTTTCCCGGCCAGGGCAGGCGGCAGGGCGGCAATTTGGATGGGCGTTGCTTCGGTATAGCCGAGATGGTTGATCCCCGCTTGCAGGCGCGGATCCAGGTTGAATTGGTTAAAGCTCACGAATATTCCTTTTCTTCAGAAGTCCGGGGGTGTTGGGGGGATCGAGCGGTGCTCAAACGAACAACAGCAGCGACTGCTGAACTAATGCGATTATGTGGAAGTAGGGTAACCGAGGATGGCAGGACTGTCAAGGTGTTTTTATTTTTTCACCCTGAATCAAAGGAGCCAAAGGTGAGTCCACTGCAAAAAGGTCTTTAACACGAAGGACACGACGTACACAAAGGATAAGTGATGAAGGCTTTTCTTTCGTGCCCACCTGGCCCCGGTCTTTGGGGGTTCGTGACCTTTG
>JAPLGV010000196.1 GCA_026389975.1 Chloroflexota bacterium | reverse complement strand
CGGGCGACGCGGCTGTCTTTATGTCTGAGTATGGCATCACCGAACTGTCGCTCAACCGCATGATCAGCATCTCCTACGATCTGCTCAACCAGCAGTCCTTTTTTACCGTCGGCGAGGACGAAGTCCGGGCCTGGACAACCAGACGCAAGGCCACGGCTGTGGAAGCGGCCGGTGAAATCCATACCGACCTGGCGCATGGGTTCGTGCGTGCCGAAGTGATCGCTTGCCAGGATTTGATCGAGTTAGGCGGGATGACCGAGGCAAAGGCCAAAGGCAAACTGCGGCTGGAAGGCAAGGAATACGTTGTCAGGGACGGCGACATCGTCCACATCCGGTCAAGTCTGTAATTTATCCAAAGGAATAATAAAAGGCGCGCCGCATTTTCATGGCGCGCCTTTTTTGCTTTTTTTTAACTGATGTTACGCACCGTCCCGCAGGTTTGGGCAGAAAGCAAGCCTGAAATACGGGAACCTGCGGGACGTTTTATTTAAGGTGAGTTTTTAACTAAGCTTCGTACTCCGCAGGTGCCTCCTCGACCATCGCCACTGGTTCCTCCTCCGGCTTACGGTCCAACATCTGCATGGACAGGGCCACGACCTTGGTGTAATATTTGGTCTCGCCACCTTTATCCTCGTATTTGTCGGTCTTCAGGCGGCCTTCGAGGAAGACCAGGCTGCCCTTGTGCAGATACTGCTGGCAGACCTCGCCCAGCCGACTCCAGGCCTCCACATTGACCCATTCGGTGTTTTCCTTGCTTTCCCCTTCCGCCGACTTCCAGCGCTGGCTGACAGCCAGGCTGAAGTGGGCCACCTTCTTGCCGGTGGGCGTGGAGCGGCTTTCGGGATCCTTGCCAAGACGTCCAATCAGTTGAACTCGGTTGAGAGCAGGCATTATATTTTCTCCTATTGTCTGAGGAAGGTTATTATCATTAGTTTACTGATGTTTAGGTAAAAGTCAAGTAGGAAATTTGGAAATTTGGAGCGTTTATGAAAATTGTGACCACTCTCCCCGAACTGCGCTCGGCGCGCCGCATCCTGCCCGAACCTGTGGGATTCGTACCGACCATGGGCACCCTGCACGCCGGTCACATTTCCCTGGTGCAGGCTGCCAGGGCCGAATGTGCCAGCGTGGCTGCCAGCATCTTCGTCAACCCGACCCAGTTTGGACCGACCGAGGATTTAGCCAGATACCCGCGTGACCTGCCGCGTGACCTGGCCCTGCTCGAAGCCGCCGGGGTGGACCTGGTCTGGACGCCCACGCCAGAGGTCATGTATCCGTCCGACTTCCAGACCTGGGTGGAGGTGGAGGGGTTGACGCGTCCGCTGGAGGGCGAGCTCCGCCCTGGACACTTTCGCGGCGTGACGACCGTCGTTGCCAAGCTGTTCAACGCCGTCGGCCCGGACAAAGCCTACTTTGGCCAGAAGGACGCCCAGCAGGCGGCCGTGATCCGGCGCATGACGAAGGATCTGGATTTCCCGATTGAGATCGTGGTCTGTCCCACGCTCCGCGAAGCAGACGGACTGGCGATGTCCAGCCGGAATACTTATCTCAACCCCGATGAGCGCCAGGCCGCGACCGTTCTCTTCCGTGCGTTGTCTGCCGCCAAATCGGCCTATGATTCTGGCGAACGCGACGCCGAAAAACTGCGCGCGCTTGTTCGCGACACAGTCAATGCCGAACCGCTGGCGCGCCTGCAATACGTCTCCTGCGCGGACGATGACACGCTGGAGGAGTTGACGCAGGTGACGGGCAAGGCGCTGCTTTCGATGGCAGTCTATGTGGGGAAGACGCGGCTGATCGATAATTTCGTGATGGGGTAATAAAAAACGGGCTATAATTACTTTAAGAGGTTGTCTTGAGTCGTATTGCTGAGATTCAGTCACTCGTTCGCAATGGTCTGTATTACCTGACCGAACATGCCGATGATGAGGCTCAGGCAGACGGTTTTGACATCTAAGATATCGAACAAGGAATGTTATCCGGTAAGATCCGTCGTTCATAGCCCAAAGATGGCAAATTCGAGATTGCCGGCACGTCAATGGATGGACGGGCAATCGGGATTGTCTGCCGGATTACATCTGGTGGCAAAGTCCGCGTAATCACAGTTTATGATGACAAGCCCAATTGAGGAAACTATGGCTGAGAATTTCTGGCAAGGCGAAACTTGCGAATATTGCGGCGGCGAGATCGTCGAGAAACATGTGACGATGCACTGCAAAATAAAAGATAATTACATCCTGTTGGAAAATGTTCCGGCAGGTGTCTGTACACAATGCGGCACACGTTACTATTCTGCCAACGTTCTCAAGACTATTGAGGAGAATCTACGCGGACGCCGGAAGGCGAGCCGCGAGGTCGTTGTCCCTGTCTATGCCTGGCCGGGATAGATTGCAGACAAATAATTCGGGAGAAGATGACAGGCAAGGCGCTGCTTTCGATGGCGGTCAATGTGGGGAAGACGCGGTTGATCGATAATTTCGTGTTCGGTTAAAAGCAAGGTTTTTCGCGACCCCTACCGAAAAACTGACCGGAGGTCTCCAATGCAGGTACAGAGGTCTCCGGTTGCGCGTGGTGCTTACATGCTTTTATTGACTATGGGGCAGTGGGCTGGTGTAAAACCTTTACTTCATGTTGAATACGCTTATTCAATTTGGTTTCGGCTGCTTCAAGATTATACTGCATCTGTAACCGCAGCCTAACAGCCGCACTTGTGCCAAAGTAACGCGCCAGACTCATGGCAGTATCGACGCTGATGGAGCGCTGACCGTGGATGATTTGGCAGATCCGGATGGGCGACACGTCAATATCCCGTGCCAGGCGATACTGGCTCAACCCATGTGGATTCATGAAATCCTCCAGAAGGATTTCGCCGGGATGAATGGGGGAAATGGTCTTATTCATAGGTTTCCTTATGCGTGGTAATCCACGATTTATACATTTCGGGCTTTGTTGGTCGTTCACTCGTAACAGATGTGCCATTGTTCATTG
>JAPLGV010000373.1 GCA_026389975.1 Chloroflexota bacterium | reverse complement strand
CATGGCGGCTACTTGGCGAGCCAGCGCCATCGAGTCGGGCGTGCAACAGCGATTGGACTCTTCCCTGCCGGTTTCACTCCACAGGCGCAGCATCATGCCGATCACGTGGTAGCCTTGCTGTTTGAGCAAGGCCGCAGCGACGGAGGAATCTACACCTCCAGACATGGCAACAACAACTTTGTTTCCCATAACGGCGTTGGTACTTAAACCTTAAAAAAAGTGGTGTGAAATTGTAATCTTGGGTTATACCTAACGGTGCGCGTTAGCGGATTGCATAAACCCATTTATCCAAATCGCATAACGTCCTAAAAGCGGTTCGGATATTAGGCGGTCTTAGGTTAAAATAGGATGAGAAAATTATAGCATAATTCCACAATCCGGCCAAAATGACTGCCCCATGCCTATCCTGACCCTCACCACTGACTTCGGTACCAAAGACGGCTTCGTCGGCACGCTGAAAGGCGTCATCTGGAGCATTTGCCCTGCTGCGCAAATTGCCGATATCAGCCACGAAATTTCCCCGCAGACCGTGCTTGCAGGCGCGTTCGCTCTCTGGCGCGCAGTTCCGTTCTTCCCAGAGGGAACCGTTCACGTGGCAGTGGTGGATCCCGGCGTCGGGACGTCCCGGCGCCCGATTGCGGCGCGCCTCGGCGGACATACCTTCGTCGGCCCGGATAACGGCCTGTTCACGCCCATGCTCGAGGACGCCGAAAAGAAAGGCTGGCGGCTGGAAATCGTCCATCTGATGAACGAGAAATACTTCCTACGGGATGTCAGCCGCACCTTCCACGGACGCGATATCTTCGCCCCGGTCGCCGCCCACCTCGCCAACGGCGTCCCGCTGGCGAACTTGGGGCCGGCCATCACCGACCCGGTGCGGTTGTCCATGCCGAAGCCCGAAAAGACCGCCGACGGCTGGCGCGCCCACATCACGGTAATAGATGGTTTCGGCAACTGCACCACCGACCTGCCGGCCGCATCCCTGGCTGAATGTGCGAACGTTGTCTTCCGCCTGCGTGGGCGCGAAGTGCGCGGCCTGGTGGCTTCTTACGGCCATAAACAGCCCGGCCAGCTGGTTGCCCTAGTGGATAGCGAAAACTACATCGAGATTGCCATCATCAACGGCAGCGCTGCAAAAACATTGGGCGCGCAGGTTGGCGACGTGGTGGAGGTAGTAACGACTTAAGTCGTTACTACGATTTCTACATGAATGAATTGCCTCTCATCGTTGAAAACCTCACCTTCCAATACCGTCGCCGGTCCGAACCGGCGATAGAGAAGATCTATTTCTCCGTCCAGCCGGGACAGGTGATGCTGATTGCCGGTTCGAGCGGCTGCGGTAAGACCACCCTGATGCGCTGTATCAACGGTCTCATCCCGCACACCTACAGCGGCGAGATGAGCGGCGACATCCACCTGTTTGGCATGTCCGTGACCGGGATGAGGCTGGCCGATATCTCGCAAACAGTCGGCACACTGCTTCAGGACCCCGAACGTCAGATTCTCGGAAGTTATGTGATGAACGAAGTCGCCTTCGGGTTGGAGAGCCTGGGCATCCCGCGCGAAGAAATCACCCCGCGCGTCGAGAAAGCCCTCGACCGGCTCGGCATCCTGCATTTGCGTGACCGGGAGACCTTCGGCACTTCCGGCGGCGAAAAGCAGAAAATCGCCCTGGCCGGGGTGCTGGCAATGGAACCGAAGATCCTGCTGCTCGATGAGCCGCTTTCCAGTCTCGACCCGGCTTCGGCTCAGAAGGCTTTGCAGGCTTTCCGCCAGTTGGCCAATGAAGGCATCGCCGTGATGATTGTCGAACACCGCGTGGAAGACATGCTGTCCATCCACCCGGATGTCTTCATGTATTTGGACGAGGGAAAGATGGCCTATCTGGGCGACACGGACGGGCTGATGGACGTGGTGGACTACCGCCGCATCAAACTCCCGGCGCAGGTTGTTCTGGAGCGCGCCCGCCGGGACCCGGCACCGGTCTTCGTACCGGCGGCCAACTCCAGGTCCGAGGTGAAGACGGCGCTGGTGCGCTTCGAGGGAGTCCATTTCCGGTATAGCGGGGACGGGCCCGAGGTCCTGAAAGGCCTCAATTTCAGTGTCAATGCCGGAGATGTGATTGCCGTCCTGGGCCATAACGGTTCCGGCAAGACGACCATGGTCAAGCACGCCCTGGGCCTGCTCAAGCCGACCGAGGGACGCGTCCTGCTCGAAGGGCAGGACACGCGCAAGATGACCGTGGCCCAAGCCGCCCATACGGTCGGATATGTCTTCCAAAGCCCGTCGCAGATGTTGTTCGCCCCAACGGTGCGGGAAGAACTATCGTTTGGCCCGAAGAACCTGGGATTTCCGGCGGATGCGATCGTCCAAAATGTGGACTGGGCGATTGAGACAGTCAACCTGAAAAGCGAAATGGATATGCCGCCGCTGGCGCTTTCGTTCGGCCAGCAGAAGCGCATCAGCATTGCCGCGATCCTGGCGATGCGCTCGCGCATCCTGATGATGGACGAACCCACCGCCGGGCAGGATTACTGGAACTATCAGGCCTTCATGGACGCCATTTTGCAGATGCCGGGCTTCGACGCGGTCATCTTCATCACACATGATGTGGACCTGGCGGTGATTTACGCCAACCGCATTTTGCTGATCTACAGCGGCGAGATTGTAGCGGACGGGAAACCGCAGGAGGTGCTGAAAGACGAAAAACTCCTTCGTTCTTGTCGCGTTTTACCAACTTCATTGCTAAAATTGAATATGGAATACCTGCCGAAGACGGGCAGGTTCTACCGGGCAGAAACTCTGGCGCACATTCAGAGTTAATGTTTATGTAAACCCTATTCTCAATTCTCAACAGGAGGAAGAAATGCAAAAGAAGTCGTTGTGGAAGTTCGGAACTCGTGAGGTGGTGTATTCTGCCATCGGCGCGGCGTTGTATGCCGTGCTGGCGATCGCGACCAACTGGCTGCAAATCCCGTCGGCGGGGAACGTGTCCTTTCGCCCGGCTGTCGCCATCCCGATGTTCTTCGGTGTGGCCTTCGGCCCGATCGTCGGCTTCATCGCTGGTTTCTTGGGCAACATCATCAGCGACCTGATCGCCGGTTACGGCTTCTGGTTCTGGTGGGACCTGGGCAACGGCCTGATGGGCCTCATCCCCGGCTTGATTTTCCTTTCACTGGTCAACTACAAGGATATCAAGACCATCTTGAAGGCGGAACTGTTCGTCATCATCGGCGTGCTGGTCGGCATGGGTGTGGCCGCCATCTCCGAGATGTGGGTCTCCGGCGCGGACATCAACACGGTCATCTTCGGCAACTTCATCCCCGCTGTCATCCCCAATCTCATCAACGGCCTGATCCTCGTACCGATCCTGATGATCGCCTACGCGGCCATCGTTCAACGTTCCGGGCGCTGATTTAGTTCCCTCACCCCAACCCCTCTCTCACCGGGAGAGAGGCAAGGGGTGAGGGGCCTGCTGCCTTCCTCATCCTGATGTTAGTTACCTGGCGTTACCGCTTCCGCAACAGCCTGATGGACCGTTTCGATCCACGGGCGCGCTGGATATTTTCCCTGGCGTTCCTCTTCGCCGCCACCATGTTCTGGGACGCGCGCTTTTTGCTATTTTTCTTTCTCATCAGTTTTGCCTGGTACTTTTCCGGGCGGACCGCTTGGCGCGAGACGAAACGCGGCTGGAAGCTGGTCGGTTTCCTGCTGTTCGTGATGATTGTGGTCAATACCATCATCACTGGCGGCGGAGCGGGCGGGGTTGTCCCGCCGGGCGGACATCAAGTTTGGTCGCAAGGTACTACGATTCCTCTGATTAATTGGCATTTTCATTTTGGCCTGACTTACGAAAGATTGTGGTTCGCCATCTGCCAGTTCCTGCGCATCGGCGGGATTTCAGCTATCTTCCTGATAATTCCTTATACGATGGACCCGCGCGTCTACGGCGTGACTTTCCGCGGGCTGGGTTTGCCGGACAATTTTGCCTACTCGATGGAACTGGCCTTCCGTTACGTCCCGACCCTGGCACGTGATTTCGGAACGACTTTCGACGCCCAGCGGGCGCGCGGTTATGAGATCGAACGCGTCAAGGGCGGCATTGTCAAACAAATCATCCGTATCGCCCCGCTGATTGTCCCGGTGACGATGAACTCCATCCTGACCGGGGAAGACGTGACCAATGCCATGGATTTACGCTGCTTCGGCACGCGTCCGCGCACCTGGCTGTCTAAACTGACCTTTCACTGGCAGGATTATGCTCTGATCGCTTTTTCGATTTTCTTGCTGGTGGGAGGGATCGTGACGCAATATGCCTTCCATACCGGCAACTTCTGGGTCCCGGATTTCTGGCTGAGGCTGGCGGGAGGATAAAAACCAGGGCCTGCACCGAGTCGGTGCAGCCCTTTCATTTTTTTGCTGATTTTCCCAGGAGGGGGAGATAAAGAACAACAAATAGCCAAAGATGGCGAACGAACTGCTGATGGCGATGGCGCGCAAGCAGCCGATCGTATCGGAGATCCAGCCCCCGAAAATCTGGAACACCATCGGCACCAGTGAGGCCACGATGAAAACCAGCCCCACCTGGCCAACGCTGGCGCCCAAGTCGATGAGATACAGCGACAACATGCTATAGGCCATTGCCCCGGCGATGTTCGCCAGGATCATGGCCAGCAGGAACCAGCGCAAGTTTACATTGAGAAGTGTTCTTGATTTTGCTCGCATTTGGGGAATTTTAAGTGCCTGTCCGTTTGGGCGTTTTCAAACCGGTGATGAGTTTGTTCCTCACTTCCCGTTTGACGCGGGCAGCGAGTTTCTGCTTGTGTTCATCCAAGAATTTGTGGACGGCCTCCGGGTCGTGGACAATAAGTTCGCGCAGCGCCCAAGACATGGCTTTCGCGACCATGTCCTCCTGGTCATCCACCAGCAGGAAGCAGATGGCCAGAGTGCGGCGTACGTCCCCTTTGCCGCCTTTCGAGCGGACATTGAGCGCCACTGTGCTGACCAGCGCCGCCCGCCGCCACCACGGGTCAGAAGAGCGAGCCCATTGGAGGATCAAGTCATCAGCGATTTGCCCATTCAACCAGGCCGGGCCGGAGAGGGTGCGGGCAAAAGCATCTACTGTCCACCAGGAGTTGATGCCCTGGCCAAGTTCTTCCAGTTCGGCCGCACTAAGGCTGCGGAACGCGGCCTTGTGGCCGGCGATGATTTCGTAAGCGTTCCAGCGTTGGCCGTGTTTGAAGAATAGTTGCCTGGCAAATTCGAGCACATATTCTGGGCTGGCTGATTTGATCTTCTGTGAATAGGCGCGGCGGATGGAGCGCATGTCAGGCAAGTACTGGTGGGGCAGGCGGCGGATCTCTGCGTCCATTTCGAATGCGAGTAGGCACGGATCAGGGAGTAGGTCCATTCTTCTCCTCCAACAGGGACTTCCAATCCAGCTCTTCCGCCGCCTTATGCAGGCGGTGGTCGTCGTCCACGACGATATAGGTAAGATTCATGAAGACTTTCTCTGCCAGTTCGCGCCCTGCTTCCAGAGGGAGAAGTTCATCCCGCGTGCCGTGGACGACCACGGTCGGTACTGAGATCGGGGCGGGAAGGTTCTTGACGAATTCGGGCAGGGTCAGCGCTGGTGCCAGCAGCACCAGTTTCCGTACCTGACCCGGGCACTGCGTCGCAAAAAGCGCAGCCATCAGCCCTCCCAGGCTGGAGCCGATCAGCGTCCAGCTGGTTTCGTTTCCGAGCATGACTCTGAGTTGCGCCATCCGCTCAGACAGGTCGCCATCGAAGTCGGGCGTTACCATGCCGGGAAATATCTCGCGCAGGAGACGGGCTTTATAGGTCTGGCTCTTATCCCCGCTCGAGCCGTGGATGAAAACAATACGGGATGTGTCCATGCACTCATTATAAAACGAACCGGGTCTCTGTAAAGAAACCCGGTTCGAATGTTTCCTTCAGAAATTTATTTTGCGACAACAAAAACGACAGCAACCATCCCGGCACCAGTATGAGTGGATAAGCCAGGGTTCATGTCAGCCTGAACGATTTCATCGGGGCACGCTATGGCTGCGCGCAAAAGACCTTCGAACTGGCGCGCAGAGTCCGGGCATTTGACATTCAAGATGGACATCTTCTGGCGCGCAGAGTCCGGGCATTTGACATTCAAGATAGACATCTTTTCAACCTTGTGACCGGTGGCTTTTTCCGCGGTCAGTTCGATGGCGCGATTCCAGGATTTACTCTGGGTGCGGATTTTTTCCAGCAGTTCCAGTTTCCCGTTTTGTAGGGAAAGGATGGGTTTGATGTCCAGCAGACCAGCGATGCCGGCTGCCAACGCGCTGACGCGTCCGCTCATGGCAATGTATTTCAGCGTGGCAAGTGCCCCGAAGAGATACGTACGGCTGCGGACATCTTCTGCCACGGTAATGGCCTCTTCGATGGACGCGCCATTCGCGACCGCTTCGGCTGCCGCCAGGACCATGTAGCCCTGTCCCATGGCGAGGCTGCGAGTGTCCAGCACTTCGATACGTTTGTCGGGGAACATCTCGGCTGCCTGCCGGGCTGATGCATAAGTGGCGCTTATCTCACTGCTGATGTTCAGGCACAGGATGGAGTCCGCGCCGGAAGCGAAGGCAGCTTTGAAGGCCTCCACGAACTGACCTGGAGAGGGGGCTGCGGTGGTGGGCAGTTTCCCTTCCTTATCGATCCGGGCAAAGATGGTGTCATTATTGATATCATAGATGTCGCGGAAAGATTCATCCCCAAATTGGATGAGGATGGGGACTTGCACAATATTGTATTTCTTCGCCAGTTCGAGCGGCAGGTTGGAATCGGTATCTGTGATAATGGCACTATGAGACATTTTTTCTCCAAAGTGGATTTGATATATTTAACACAAAGCTCTGCAGTAAGGTTCGTTTATCTAATCATTCATATTGGGGCTGTGCCATCCCGATTTACCCCATCGCCATGGCGATTCCCAGAGGACCATCTTTTTATCTTGACAACATTGAATAGTATGGGGTAATATTATGTACCCCACCCCCCCGGGGGGGATAGGAGCCAGAAATGAAGAACGAAGAAACCTTGAAACGGCTGAAGATCGTCGAGGGTCACATGCGCGGCGTGATCCGCATGATGGAAGAAGATGCCTATTGCATTGACGTGATCCGCCAGATTCAGGCGGTGCAGGCGGCGCTGAACAAAGTCAGCGCGGGCATCCTTGAAAACCATCTCAACTCGTGCGTGACAACTGCCATCCGTGGGGAGGACCCAGCAGAGCGTGTGCGCGTGTTGAAAGAAATCACGGATGTGTTTGAGACCGCTACGAAAGTGTAGCGTTTTAGCTACAATCTAAAGGAGAAAACCATGACCACTGTTACATATAAAGTCCCTGCCATCAATTGCATGCACTGCGTTCACACCATCCAGACCGAGGTCGCTGACCTAGCTGGCGTCAAGTCTGTCAAGGCGGACGCGATGAATAAGCAGGTTGAAATCGTCTTTGACGCCCCGGCCTCCGAGGAAAAGATCAAGGCACTGCTGGCAGAGATCAATTACCCCGTCGCAGCGTAAAAAACCCGCATCTTTTGTTCGCAAGCGGGCTTCGCCCGCTTGCGAACCCCCAGCTTTCCCCCAATTATTGAGAAGATACATTTATTGATTTATGCAAGAAGCAGTATTGGTGAATTATGTCTGAAACAAAACAACTCACTCTCCCCATTACCGGTATGACCTGCGCCAACTGTGTGGCGACAGTCGAACGCGGCCTGAAAAAGCAGGATGGTGTTCAGGCGGCGCTGGTCAATCTGTCTTCTGAGCGCGCGACGGTGACGTTTGACCCGTCGGCGGTGGGCTTACCGGACCTCGTAGCCCGTGTGGCGCGCACCGGGTACGGGGTTGCGACCGGTGAAGCGGACCTGGTCATCAAACGTTTGGCCGACGATAACGATGCCCGCCGCCTGGAAAAAACCCTGGCGAAACTCGAAGGTGTGCTCGAAGTCTCGGTCAGCATTACCACCGAACAGGCGCGGGTGAAGTATGTGCCGACGGTGGTGAGTCAGGCTGAGATAAGGGCGGCAGTGGCTCGGTCCGGTTTTGAAGCGGTGGAGATGGGTGGCGAAACCGAGGATGTTGAAGCGAAAGCGCGCGAAACCGAGATCCGCCAGCAGAAGCGGCTGCTCATCACCGGGTTGATTTTCACCGTCCCTCTGTTCCTATTCTCGATGGGCTTGGATTTCCGCATCCTGCCGATGATGTGGATGGAGCAGGTGTGGCCGATACTGTTGATGTTCGCCCTGGCGACTCCGGTGCAGTTTTACGTGGGCGGGCAATATTACGTTGGCGCTTACAAGGCGCTGCGCAACCGCTCGGCCAACATGGACGTGCTCATCGCCATGGGCTCGTCGGTGGCGTACGTTTATTCCATCGTGGTGATGCTGGGACTGCTGTCAGGGCATGTCTATTTCGAGACCGCGGCGGTCATCATCACACTCATCCGGCTGGGTAAGTTCCTGGAAGCGCGGGCGAAGGGACGCACATCCGAAGCCATCAAAAAGTTGATGGGACTGCGCGCCAAGACCGCCCGCATCGTGCGTGATGGTACTGAAATGGAAGTGCCGGTGGACGACGTGCGGGTGGGGGACCTCGTGCTTGTCCGCCCCGGCGAGAAGATCCCGGTGGACGGCGTGGTCGTGGACGGGCACTCGGCAGTGGACGAATCCATGCTGACCGGCGAGTCGCTGCCGGTGGAAAAAGGTCCCGGCGACCCGGTCATCGGCGCGACGCTCAACAAACTCGGCCTGCTCAAATTTGAAGTCACCAAAGTCGGCAAAGAGACCGCCCTGGCGCAGATTGTCCGTCTCGTGGAGGAAGCCCAAGGTAGCAAGGCACCCATCCAGAAACTCGCCGACCAGGTTTCGGCATGGTTCGTCCCGGCGGTGATTGGCATCGCGGCGGTCACTTTTCTGGTCTGGTTTTTCGTTGCTCCGATCGACCCGGCTGTCTCGCAGTTTACACGCGCTCTAATTAACATGGTCGCCGTGCTGGTAATCGCCTGTCCGTGCGCCATGGGCCTCGCCACGCCGACTGCTGTCATGGTCGGGACTGGCAGGGGTGCGGAACTGGGAATCCTGTTCCGCAACAGTGAGGCGCTCGAACATGCCGGTAAGGTTTCGGTCGTTGTTTTGGATAAGACCGGGACCGTGACGAAGGGCCAGCCTGCTGTTACAGATATTGTGGTTAATGGTTCATGGATAATGGATGAGCCTATTACCCATGAACCATTAATGAGTGACGAACTCCTCCGCCTCGCCGCCTCCGTTGAGAAAGGCTCTGAGCATCCGCTTGGGGAGGCAATCTGGGCCGAGGCCACCAATAGAGGCATCGGGTTGTCTGAATTGGGCGGATTCAAAGCCGAGGCTGGTCACGGAGTTGAAGCGGAAGTCGAAGGCCGCAAGGTGGCGGTCGGCAATCTCCACATGATGAAAGCCCGCAATTTTCCGCTCAATGGATTCGAATATGATATCGAGCGGCTTCAGTCTGAAGCCAAAACAGCCATGCTCGTGGCGGTGGATGGACAGGTGCGCGGGATTATTGCCGTGGCCGATACTGTCAAGGATGGCTCGAAAGAGGCGATTGCCGACCTGCACCGCATGGGGCTGAAGGTGGCGATGATTACCGGCGATAACCAGAAAACTGCCGAAGCGATTGCGAAGCAGGTTGGGATTGACACCGTGCTGGCCGAAGTGCTGCCGGATGGTAAGTCCACCGAGGTGAAGAAGTTGCAAGAATCCGGCGCGGTGGTGGCAATGGTTGGTGACGGAGTTAACGACGCCCCGGCGCTGGCACAGGCGGATGTCGGTCTGGCGATTGGCACCGGCACGGATGTGGCGATGGCCGCCGCACCGGTGACGCTCATCAGCGGCGATTTGCATGGCGTGGTGCGGGCAATTTTGCTCTCGCGCGAGACGCTCGGTACTATCAAGCAGAACCTTTTCTGGGCATTTTTCTACAACGTTGTGCTTATCCCTGCCGCCGCCCTTGGTTATCTCAACCCGATGCTGGCGGCGGGCGCGATGGCTTTCAGTAGCGTGTTTGTTGTCTCCAACAGCCTGCGGCTGCGTAAATATCGAATCTAAGAATATCTTTCCATATGGAGAATACGAATAAAAAAATTGGCCACAAATCAGAGTATCCGTAAAATCCTTGGCTTTTCCCCTTGATTGGGGGAATCGTACTGGCCGGGCTGGCCTGCAGGGGGTTTTTCGGAGTTGAGAGCAATATGGCCCGCCCCAATTAGGCAATTCTGCCTATATGCGCGACCCTAACAGCAGGATAGAATTTCACCCGAGAAACTAATTATCGTTTGGAGAAACTGGATGAGCCTCAAGAAATTTGAATCAAGACGAAATTTGGCCCGGAAGCGCCGTCGATTACAACGGATCTGGTTCTTTCTCACGCTTGGTGGAGTAATCATGGTTGGGCTGGCTTTCTTCATCTTACGAGGTAATCAGAATTCGCAGCCATTGGCCGCCATCGAGGTGAATGGCGCACCCAGTTTGATAGCTGACCAGGAGCAAGTAGACCTGGGAGAAGTGAAACTGGGGCAGACGGTCAAGGTATCCTTCCGCCTGACGAACGTCGGCGACCAGCCTCTGCGATTTTCGGAACAGCCGTATATCGAAGTCGTGGAGGGGTGCTGACCTCCAACACCGACCATCGGTTCGATGGTCCTTCAACCCGGTGAAAGCACCACCCTTTCGATGGAATTCTTGATGCACGGAGATATGGGCGGTATGCACAACTTCCGAGTGCATCTCCCAACCAATGACCCGGCGCAGCCAGACCACACCCTGACCGTGTTATCGAATTGGCTGCCCTAAACTTGTCCGAACAGGCAATTTGTCGGGCTGAGTCCCCTGCTCAGCCCGACCTTGTTTTTCGAGACTTAATAGGCAAGAATGCTTATAAGCGAATGCGGCATATGACGGTTCCCCACACAAGCACTAGGCGATATTCTCATGAGGTATACCCTTTTACTTTTAAATCATCCGGAGCGCCTCCATGAATTCCGCCTCTCCTTTCGTGACAATTGAAAAACCCGGCGAAGAGACCATTTATTGGACAATTCGACAGTTGGAAAACGCCGGCCTGCAGGTAATCCGCACATTCGACCTGCGGGAGGCCAGACTTTCGCATCCCGATTGCCCCTGTCCCCATCACGGCACCGAAGCATGTAATTGTCAGATGAGCGTGCTGTTGATCTACCAGGAGGAGCAATCACCGGCATCCATCCTAATCCACAGCTTCCTGGATACCACCTGGCTGTACCTCGTAGATACTCCCGAGCAGCCTGTCGATCAAAATCTGGATTTATTGATCCGGGAAATCCTTACCCTGCCTGTTCCCGGGTCAATCGAAAACAGAGAATAAATCCCTTATCACCAAGGAATCCCCTATGAAATTCTTTAGAAAATATTGGATTGTCGTGTTCGGAATTGCCTTCGGGTTCTATGCAGGTCTGCCATTCCTCGCACCGGTATTCATGCACATCGGCTGGAAAGATGCAGGAAACGCGATATACTTTATTTACTCTTTCCTTTGCCACCAATTACCGGAGCGGTCTTTTTTTCTGTTCGGGCCCAAGCTGACTTACACCCTCCAGGAGATCCACGCCACCGGGCAAAATACGACCAACATCATTTTATTGCGGAAATTCCTCGGCAACTCTGCGATGGGATGGAAGGTGGCCTGGTCCGACCGGATGGTGTCCATGTTTACCAGCCTGTGGGCCTTCGGCTTATTGTGGTGGCCGTTCCGCAAGCGCCTGCCCAAAATCCCGCTGTGGGGTTTTATCCTGTTCCTGCTCCCGTTGGCAGTGGACGGAGGAACGCACTTCCTGAGCGACTTCTCTGGGATCGGGCTGGGCTTCCGGGATGCAAACCTCTGGCTGGCTACCCTGTCCAACAACGTTTTCCGGCCCGAATTCTACGCCGGGGATGCCTGGGGCTCGTTCAACTCGATGATGCGCCTTCTGACCGGGGTCCTGTTCGGGCTGGGGGTCGCCTGGTTTGCTTTTCCTTACCTGGACGATGCCCTTTCTGAGGCAGATACACCGATTCAGCCTCGCTCATAAAAAATCCTGGAGACAATATGCCATCTACCTCAGCCCCCATCCGTGTCCTGCTTGCCGACGACCATACGATTGTGCGCGCCGGCATCCGCCGCTTTTTAGAACAGCCCGGGGATATTGAGGTGGTCGCAGAAGCGGAAGACGGCGAAACCGCCAAGGCTTTGATCGCGCAGCACAAACCGGACGTTGCCGTGTTGGACATCCAGATGCCCAAAGCCAGTGGGATTGAAGTGACACGCTGGATCCGGGCGAATCTACAGGGGGTGGGGGTGCTGATCCTCACCGCTTACGACGATACCCCGTATGTGATGGGCGTGCTGCAGGCCGGCGCTAACGGTTACGTTCTGAAAACCGCCTCACCCGAGGAACTCATCCAGGCCGTTTACGATGTGCACGCCGGTAAATCCGCCCTGGATGCAGCCATCGCCCGCAAGGTGATGACGCAAATGTTCGACCAGCAGAAATCCTCCGCTTTCCAGCCCCTGACGGAGCGGGAGATGCAAGTGCTCCAACTGGCCGCCAAAGGCTACACCAACAAGGCCATCGCAGTCCAACTGGATATCAGCGACCGCACCGTGCAGGGACACCTGGCTCACATTTTTGATAAACTCCAGGCCGACAGCCGCACCGGGGCGGTCATGCGGGCGGTTTCGTTAGGTTGGATTTCGCAATCGGCCGGGACGATCTCGGAAGAGTAGCATGAAAAAAACGCTGTGGCGCGGCTCGACGCTCCAGTCCCTGGCTGTCATCATCCTGCCCCTGACGATTCTGCTGGTAGCGATCAGCCTTGTCAGTTTCTCGATCCACCAAAATGCAATGCGTTCCGTGGTGGGAGAGCGGGACGAGCGTTCCGCCCGGAGCGCGGCCAGCGCCATCGAGTCCGAGATCAACCACCGGCTCTTTGTTGTCCGCAGCCTGGCCTTGGTTGCCAGCACCAAGCCGCAGGAAAGCCCGGATGCGATCCTGTCCTCCTCCGAAAACTTGATGGGGGTTTTCGACTACGGGACGGCCCTCTTCCAGCAAGATGGCACGCTCCTGGCCGCAATTGGAGACCAGGCATTCTGGCAGACGCTATCGAATACGGCAGAACTCGCCTCGGTGTTGGACCCGGCCACTGCTGCCGCTATTTCTACTGTCTTTATCTCCCCCGCGGACGGCAAACAGGTGGTCCTGGTTTCCTCACGGAAAGAAGGTGATAACCGGACGGCCGTGGGCGCCTTCTCGCCAGAAGCGCTCATCCTGCACACGCTTGAGGAAATCTATCCCCCGGGTGGGGAGACGGCAATCTACGTTATCGATCCGAACT